>JAZNHM010000029.1:0-13878 GCA_045576955.1 Acutalibacteraceae bacterium
CTTGGCTCACGCAAGGGCGAGCTTGAAAATATGGGCTCACGCGAAGGCGGTTCAACACACCTTGAATTCAAGATTCCGTCAATAGGTCTTATCGGCTACCGTGCCGAATTCCTCACCGATACCAACGGCAACGGAATTATGAATCAGCTTTTCGACGGCTATGCACCTTATAAGGGCGACATTCAGACACGTGAAAGAGGCTCAATTGTTGTTCACGAAACAGGTATGAGCACCGCTTACGGTCTTTTCAACACTCAGGACAGAGGCCGCCTTTTCATCCCTGCAGGTGTTGAAGTTTATGAGGGTATGATTGTTGGCGAATGTGCAAAGAATGAAGATATAGTCTGCAACGTCTGTAAGACGAAGCATCTCACAAACACCCGTGCATCAGGCTCGGACGATGCTCTCAGGCTTGTGCCTCACAGCGTGCTCAGCCTTGAACAGTGCATGGAATTCATAAAGGATGACGAGCTTCTCGAGGTAACACCCGATTCACTCCGTCTCCGCAAGCGCATACTTTCAAAAGAACTCCGTATGAAACAGCAGTTTAAGAAGAAATAATATGACAGAAATTAAAACCGCCGTCACTCTCGGCAGCTTTGACGGACTCCACAAAGGACATATTGCGGTTATCGCCTGTGCTTTCGAAATGCAGAAGAAGCACGGGCTTCTGCCTTTGGTGCTTCTTTTTGACAGACACCCGATGCTGACTGTTTCGGGCAAGGCTCCCGATATGATTCTTCAGCCGTTTCTTCGTGATGAGCTGATTGCAAAAACGGGTGCGGGCAAAAGGATTGTGCCTTTCAGAGAGATTCGTGATATGTCGTGCCGTGAGTTTTTTGAAAAAATACTTATCGGCAAGCTCAATGCAGGCGGTGTCTGCTGCGGATGGAATTACCGTTTCGGTAAAAATAATGAGGGCGGTATCGAAGAGTTGAAAGCACTCTGCGAGGAATTCGGCGTGGAGCTTAAAATAACTCCGCCTGTTGATTTTAGCGGCAGTCCCGTCAGCTCAACACGGATAAGACAGGCGGTTGAAAACGGAGATATTACTCTTGCAAACGCAATGCTCGGCAGAGAATTTTGCTATAAGCTTACCGTTGTTGACGGTCAGCACAGAGGCAGACTCATCGGTGCTCCGACAATAAACCAGCGCTTTGAGGACGGTTTCGTCAGGCCAAGAAAAGGTGTGTATGCATCCGTTACGGTTGTTGACGGAAAGGAATATCCGTCAGTGACGAATATCGGTCTGCGCCCGTCGTTTGAGAATGAGGATTTCAGAAGTGAAACCTGCATTCTCGGATTTAGCGGCAATCTTTACGGTCAGGAAATCGAGGTAAAACTTCTTCAATATCTGCGCGATGAAATAAAATTTGACTCAATCGATAAACTTTCGGCACAGATTAATGCGGATGCCGAAAAGTCTGCAGAAATATTCAGAAACAGAGGTGAACAGAACGATGTATGAAAACTGGGAACAGCTTAAAGCTGACTGTATGCAGTGCAAAAAATGCGCTCTTTGCGAAACGAGAACAAACCTTGTTTTCGGTGTAGGTAACGAGAATGCGGAGGTTATGTTTATCGGCGAAGGTCCGGGTGAAAACGAGGATTTGCAGGGTGAACCCTTTGTCGGCAGAGGCGGAAAGCTTCTTGATAAATTCCTTGATGCAATTGATCTTGACCGCAAGAAGAATATCTATATTGCGAATATGGTAAAATGCAGACCTCCCAAAAACAGAGACCCGCTCCCCGAGGAGCAGGATATGTGCATCGATTGGCTTCGTGAACAGACAAGGCTTATCCGCCCGAAAATTATTGTTTGCCTCGGCAGAATTTCGGCGCAGAGACTCATCTCAAAGGATTTCAAGGTCACTCAACAGACTGGTAAGTTCATCGAAAAAGGCGGAATTCTCTTTATGGGCACATTCCATCCCGCTGCACTTCTGAGAAACCCAAATCAGAAGCCCGATGCGCTCGAGGATTTCATTGCACTTCAGAGAAAAATCAAAGAAATCTGTGACCATACATATTAAGTGCAGAGTTCAGAACGCAGAGTGCAGAGCGAGTGTCTTTTGTAAAATATTTATAAAAATAAACAACCTCAGTTCTTTTTCGGAACTGAGGTTTTATGTTTATCAGAATGTTTTGACGAGCTCTTTGAGATATTCTTTGAATCCTTCTCCGATTTCGGGATGGTTCATTGCAACTTCGCAGTTAGCTTTCATAATACCGAGCTTGTTGCCCATATCGTATCTCTTACCGTCGAAATCGTAAGCAAGGAGCTTATCGTTCATGCCAAGCTCTGTGAATACTTCGGTAAGATAGAATTCTTCGCCTTCGGGAGTGTTTGCAAGACCCTTTTCAATAAGCTCAAAGGTTTCGGGGGGAAGAACAACTCTTCCGAGAATTGCAAAGAGAGAAAGAATCTGATCAGGTGCCGGCTTTTCAATGATTCTTCTGCAGGTCATAGCTCTGTCTTCTCCCTCGATAGGTGAAACGTCGAGGGTACAGTAAAGTCTGATAAGCTCTTCGCTTACTTCGTTAACGCCTACAACGCCCTTGCCGTATTTTTCATAGCAACGGGTGAGCTGTGCGGTTACGGGATCCTCGGAGATGATAACGTCATCGCCGTAAAGCACTGCAAAAGGCTCATTGCCTACAAATGATTTACCGCAGAGAAGTGCATGGGCAAGACCTTTTGTTTCTTTCTGGCGGATAAAATATATGTTTGCAAGGTTTGCAACTGCTTTTACATCTTCGTAAAGCTTTTCTTTTGAGGGGTTGCCCTTAAGACCTGCTTCAAGCTCAAAGGAATGGTCAAAATGGTCCTCAATTGCGCCCTTGCCTCTGTTTGTAATGATAAGTATATCTTCGATGCCTGCCGCAACAGCCTCTTCAACGATGTACTGAATTGCGGGTTTGTCAACGATGTTGAGCATTTCCTTAGGAACTGATTTTGAGGCGGGGAGAACTCTTGTGCCGAGACCTGCTGCGGGAATAATGGCTTTTCTGACTTTCATAAATATACCCTCCGTAAATATTAATTAAAAACTGTTCATTATCATGTCTGCGCCCGTTGCAAGGAATTGAACGAGCATATTGTAACCAAAAAGGCTTGCTGCAAAAGCGAGCGGAGCAAGTCCGCCCTTGTGCGCAATAAGAAGTCTGCGCATATTAGGCTCTTTGACGCTTTCATCAATCATTTTCAGGTCTTTTATCAGTTTGGTGTAATACAGTCTGTCAGCGGCAAGAGCGCAGATGAGGTGAAGGACGGCATCAACAGCCGTGATTATAAGCAGAGGCTTTTTTGCCTTTGCCACGAATTCGTTGCTTGCCTTTTCAAGCTCTTTTGCGTGTAGGGCAAGCTCCTCATCGGTAGCTGTTTCGTAATCGATGCCGTACATTACATCGATGTATTCATCCGAGTATTTCATAAGCTCTGTTGAGAACCCCGAAAGTATCAGGGTTGATGTCACAAACAAGGCGATAAAGAAAACTCCGACCTTATACATTTTTCTGTAAAAGAACCAATACGGTGCAAAGAAAAACGCAGCAAAATTAAATGAGATTTTTTTGCCTTTTGCAAATTTTTTGAATTTTGGCAGATATCTTTTTGCGGATGCCTGAGTGTAAACCGCAACGTCGCTTGCCTTGAATCCGCCAAGAAGCTCATCGGGCGCAACTCCCGTACCGGCAAGGTAGGGATTGTCGTTGACATAAGGATTATTTACGCCGACGGGTGCACCGCAGTATTTGCAGTGAAGCGACTCGCTGTCGTTTTCTTTTCCGCAGAAAGCGCAGGTTTTGTTGCCGTTTTCAGGTTTTTCGGATTCTCCGAAAAGTGCGCCGCAGTTGCCGCAATGAAGCACATCATTGGGATTTTCGCTGCCGCAAATGTGGCATATCCTTGAATCTGACGGAGTTTCGGATGCTTCCTTAACGGGTTCAGCCGTTGCCTTTTCTGGTTTCCAGACATAACCCGAAGCGTGAAGGTTATCGTTTGCACAGTGTCCGCTTTCCATCCAGCATTCTCGGTGCTGAGGGGTTGCGCATACGGGACAAACAACAACGTCATCCTCTGCCTTCAAAGGCTTTCCACAGCAAGGGCAGGGGTGGTTATCATATTTCAATGTGATTCTCTCTCTTTCTGAATTTACATATACATTATATTCTACATAATAATGCGAAAAAATGCAACGATAATTTATAAAATAATTATGACTGTAATGTTAAAAATAAAAATTAAAGAGAAATTCTTTACAAGTGCGGAAAATTCCGTTATAATATATGCTGATTAATTATGTATCAGGAGATTTTTTATGGTTCAGTTTGAAGAATTAAGACTTTCACTGCTTGAATATGAAGAAAAGCTCGGTCAGCTTCGCGAGGCTCTCGGTCTTGACGATATGACAAAGGAAATCGCAGAGCTTGAAGAGCAGACCGCTCAGGACGGTTTCTGGAACGACCTTGCAAATTCGCAGAAAGTTCAGCAGAGAATCAGCCAGCTTAAAAATAAGGTCGGCGCATATAACTCACTTGAAAACGAATATAACGATGCACTTGTTCTTATTGAGCTTTCCAATGAAGAGGAAGACCTTGATATGTTTGACGAGTGCAAAACTGCAGTTGACGGCTTTGTGGAAAAGCTTGATGCAATGACTCTCAGCACTCTTCTTTCGGGCGAATACGACTCAAAGAATGCTATCCTCACCTTCCACGCCGGTGCAGGCGGTACAGAGGCTCAGGACTGGAACCAGATGCTTGTCAGAATGTATCAGCATTGGGGAGAAAAGCACGGCTTCAAGGTCAGCATGATCGACTTCCTTGACGGTGACGAAGCAGGCCTTAAATCCGCTGTTCTTCTTTTTGAGGGCGAGAATGCTTACGGTTACCTTAAGGGTGAAATGGGCGTTCACAGACTTGTCCGTGTTTCGCCGTGCGGTCCTCCGGGCAGACGTCACACATCCTTTGCATCGCTTGAAGTTATGCCTGAAATCGATGACACCGTTGAGGTTGAAATCAACCCCGACGACCTCCGCATAGACTATTATCGCTCGAGCGGTGCGGGCGGTCAGAAGGTTAATAAGACTTCATCTGCCGTTCGTATCACACATATTCCCACAGGTATCGTCTGCGCTTGCCAGGTTGAAAGAAGCCAGCACCAGAACCGCGACGTTGCGATGAAAATGCTTAAATCAAAGCTTATCGAAATCAAAGAGAGAGAGCATCTTGACAAGATTGACGATATCAAGGGCGAGCAGAGAGAAATTGCATGGGGCAGCCAGATCCGTTCCTATGTATTTATGCCCTACACACTTGTAAAAGATCACAGAACAGGATTTGAAGCAGGTAATATCAACGCAGTTATGGACGGCGATATTGACGGCTTCATCAATGCATATCTTAAAATGGAATCATTGAAGGATTCGGCAAAATAAATTCTTTGTTTCACAAGGGTGACGCTATGAAACTGATTGACATTTCAAGAAAGTTTTTTTCATCCGAGGTTTATCCCGGAGACCCCGAACCTTATGCGGAGCAGATTTCCGTTATAGGTGAGGACTCCGTGTGCAATCTTTCGGTTATCCACGCGTGCGCCCACACAGCAACCCACGTTGATTCGCCCTTGCATTTTGTTCCTGACGGAAAAACAATAGACGAGCTTCCTCTTGAGCCGTTTGTCGGCCCTTGCACGGTCATTGAAGTGCCGCAGGGAGTCATTACGGGCGAATACGTTGACAGATACTTCCCTAAGAAGTGCGAAAGACTGCTGATTAAAGGTGGCGGACGGGCGTTCTTTATGGATTCTTCCGCTCAGGAACTTGCAGACAGAGGGCTGATTCTTATCGGTACGGACTCAAACTCCGTCGGCTGCAAAGATAATCAGGTCGGTCCGCACAAAGCATTTTTACTTAATTCTGTTGCAATTCTCGAGGGTCTTGACCTTTCACAAGTAAAACCCGGCAATTATTTTCTTTTTGCTCCTCCCGTCAGATTCGAGGGGATTGAAGGAGCGCCCGCAAGAGCAGTTTTGATAGAGGACTATGTTTTCTGGTCAAAACGCTCATAAATGAGGTGTGAAAATGAAGCGCGTATTCGATTTTACGGTGAGCCTTCTGCTCATCATACTGCTTTCTCCGGTATTCCTGCTTATCGGCATAATCATTGCCATTGATGCGGGCAATCCTGTCATTTATAAGCAGTACAGAGTCGGCAAAGACAACAAGCTCTTTTATATCTATAAATTCCGCACTATGAAAAACAACACCCGTCTTGCCGCAACAAGCGAGCTTACGGAAGCGGATGAATGCATAACCAGAAGCGGTAAAATTCTTCGCAAAACAAGCCTTGATGAGCTTCCTCAACTTTTCAATGTGCTTATCGGTGATATGAGTTTTGTCGGTCCGAGACCGCTTATTCCCGAAGAAAAGGAAATCCGCAGAATAAGGAAAAGATATAACGTATATTCGGTAAGACCGGGCATAACGGGTCTTGCACAGGTTAACGGCAGAGATATGCTTTCGGACGAAGAAAAAGCCCTGTTTGACAAGGAATACGTTGACAAACAGAGCATTGGTCTCGATATTAAAATTATGTTTAAAACCGTTATGGTTGTACTTAAAAGAGAGAACATTTCTGAGGGCGGAGAACCGAAGAACAAACGCAAGGTTTAACTGTTAGCCACCCCTAAATATTCTTCAAGGCATTGACCGCTTGCTTTCATTTCTTTTGCGGCATCAACGCCGACATATCTCCAGTGCCACGGCTCATAAATGATATTGGTTATATCCTGCTTATCCTCGGGATAACGAAGGATGAATCCGTAATCGGCGGCGTTTTCGCTCAGCCATCTGAATTCGTCCGTTTCTTCAAAACTTTGATAAAGACTGCAGATATCCATGGCAAGCCCTGCATTATGTTCGCTTGTGCCGGGAGGCAGAATGATTGTTGCCGCCATCTGAGTGGCTTCGGTTTTGCTGTAGCCTTCATCAACATATTTCTGAATTTTGTTCTTAAAGTTGTGCTCCTGTCTTTCAACTGAACGATAACCTGAAATGGGAGTGAGTTCAATGCCGTCATCAAGCGCCGCAAGATACATTTCATTGTAATGCGGAGCAACACGGTAATCAAGCTTTGCGCTGTCGGGGTCGTCAGTTATGCTCGGAACAAGCTCAACCTCATAATCCTCTGGCAGAATATAATCTCTGTTGACAAGCAGCATTTTCCAATCATCAATGTCAACATTTGCATATGCAGGCTGAAAACCGGCATAAGCATACTCATAATTCTCGATTTTAACAGCCGGCAGAGCTGTTGCTTCAGAAGTGATAGCTTCTGTTGTTTTTTCAAAAATTGAAGCAATCTTATCGGCAAAATTCGTTGCCTTTTCTGTTGTGGTTTCTGTTTCGGTTTTGGTTTCCTCATCGAAAACATCAACAACTGTGTTTGGCTGCGTGGTGATTGATGTTGCGGTTGTTGAAACGGAATCATCATTTTTCGTTTTGCCTGAAAGTATTATACAGATAACAATAATCGCAAGTGCCGCAATAATAAGCGGTATCAATAATTTTCTCATAATATACTATCCTCCGTGGATTTTATCCGATTTATATATTAACCTCAAAAACTGTTCTTGTCAAACCAAGACGGGAATTGTTAATAATTAATTTGCAAATCAAACGGGTAGTGCAGAGCCCGATAACACATATTCTGAAAGGAGTGTTTGCTTTGAAAGCAAGCGAAAGTGTAAAAAATTATCAGTCTGAGCGCAGAATGTATACCAACTATGCTGCAAGGGCAATCAAGAAGGTATGCAAGGAAATCGGCCCCCGATTTGCAGGCTCAGAGGCAGAGAAAAAAGGCGTCGAATTTATGGCAGAAGAGCTTAAAACCTGCTGTGATGAGGTGAAAACAGATTCATTTGAAGTTCATCCTAAGGCATTCCTCGGCTGGATTCCCCTCTCAGTTGTGCTTATGACAGTTGCATCTGTCTTTCTGTTTCTCGGTCAGTTCTTTGCAATTGCACCTCTTTTCTTTGTTTCGGTTGCGCTTGCAGTTGTCTGCTTTTTCTTTATCATCACCGAATTCCTTTTCTATAAAGAAACCCTCGATCCGTTCCTCCCTAAAAAGACTTCCCATAACACTTACGGTGTACGTAAGGCAAGCGGTGAAACAAAGCGCCGCATAATCTTTGCAGGCCATGCAGACTCCTCAATGGAATGGCGATTCACATATTACGGCGGTCCTAAGCTTCTTATCCCCGTTATCGGCGGTGCAATTCTCGGTATTCTTTATGTTACCGTTATCAGCATTGTTGCGATTGTTATGAGCTTTGTAAAGCCCGAGTTTATCGGTTCAACCGCAATGGATATCCTCAGCTATGTTGCTCTCGGATTTGTTGCTCTTTTCCTTGCAGCATCGTTTTTCTATGATAAAAAACGTATCGTTGAAGGTGCTAACGACGACCTTACCGGTTGCTTCTCATCAATCGGTATTCTTAAGTTCCTTCAGGATAACGATATCCGTTTTGAAAACACAGAAGTTGTTGCGCTTTGCACGGGTTCAGAAGAAATCGGACTCCGCGGAGCAAAGGATTTCTGCGAGAAGCACGGCAAGGAATTCAGCGACGTTGAAACCGTTTTTGTTGCGATTGACACAGTTCACGATTTCGATTTCCTTGCTATCTATAACAAGGATATGACCGGCACGGTTACCAACAGCGCAGAGGCTTGCAAGCTTGTTAAAGAGGGTGCAAAAATAGCAGGCTATGATGTACCTTATGCAACTGTTTCTCTCGGCGCAACCGATGCTGCTGCAGTTTCAAAGAGCGGCACGGGAATCAAGGCTGCCGCATTTGCAGCCATGGACCCCGCCCCCGCAAGATATTACCACACAAGACTTGATAATCACGAGAATCTCGACCTCAAAACCATCGAAGCAGGTATGGATATCTGCCTCGAAACTCTCTTCCTCTTTGATGAAAAAGGTCTGAATGTCTGATATTGTTGATTATGCATATTAAACAAACTAAAGCGGATATTTTTTCCACTTTCAACAAAAATTTTTATTTCGTAAAAATCGGCTGTAATTTATCTTTATTTGTGATATAATTACTCTATTAATATCGCTAAAAACGGATTTTTCGTTTGCGAAAGGAGATTAACCTAATGAAAAAGAAAATTTTGGCAGCAGTAAGTATGCTTCTCGTATTTGCATTTGTCTTCTCTTTTGCAGGCTGCAGCTCAACAGAAGAAGAAGAAACCACAACCACAACTATTTTTGTTAAAACTCCTCTTCCCACCGATATCACAACAAGCATCGACGAAGAGAGCCAGGTTATTACAGACACAACCTATACTCCCGATCAGCTCAAGGCTAACACAGCAACAATCTTTGAGTATTTCAATCTCCACGTTAATGAAATCAAGGGCGTAAAGGCTGCTGTTAATATGAGCCAAAGCAAGAGCATCGGCAAGGCCAAGGATGCAGAAGGCAATGACCTTCCCATGAGTGATAATGCTTACATCAACGCCGCAATCACTTCGCTCGACAGCTATATGCTCCATAACGACGGTGCAGAGCTTGCATACGGCGAAGATATGGTTGCATTTATGCCCGTTAAGGGTGCAAGCTATGTAAGTGCACTCACTCTTGAAGATATCGAGAGCGCAACTTGCGTTGACAACGAAAACCAGAGAACAATCACTCTTACTCTCAAATCCCCCGCACTTCCCGCAACAATCGAGAAGGCATACGATATGGGCAATGTTGACGAAGTTATGGCAGAGTTCCAGAAGGCTGAGAAGTATCTCACCGTCGAAAAGCCCGTTCTTGAGTATAAGGACTGCCAGATTATTATCGTTGCAAACGTTGAAACTGATGAAGTACATACTATCAAGTACGTAAAGAACATCGATGTTAACACCAACGTAACAGGTCAGGGTTCACTTGCTGATATCGGAACAGTTCCCGTAACTCTCCGTTACAGCAACACTGTTGAATACACAATTGACAGAACTGCTCCCGCCACACCTGCAGATGCAGAATAATATGTAAAATTACTGCACCCCGCTCGGATTGAGCGGGGTGTTTTCTTTTACATCTTTCACAAAATGTTTAATTATTATTAAAAAAATAATAAAATAAGTCTTTTATTTTATAATTAATAGTGATATAATATATCCTAATTATGGAAAGGTATTCCTAAAATTGGAGGATTAAAATGTCTCAGATTATTTCCGTAAGAAACTTGAGCAAATCCTATGGCAGCCATCAGGTTTTGTCAAACGTTTCATTTGATTTTGAGGGCGGTCAGATTATAGGTCTTCTCGGCCCCAACGGCAGCGGTAAAACATCGCTGATTAAAATTCTGACAGGTCTTATCAACGATTATTCGGGTGAAGTGCTTATTGACGGCAACAAGCCCGGCAAAATAAGCAAATCAATGGTTGCTTTTCTGCCTGAAAAAACTTATCTTGCAAGCTGGATGACCTCTGATGATGCTGTCAACTATATTGCGGATTTTTATGACGATTTCGATAAGGCAAAGGCTATGCATATGATGGATGTGTTCCAGCTTCCTCATAAGCAGAAGGTTAAAACCATGTCAAAGGGTATGCAGGAAAAGCTTCAGCTTCTGCTTGTTATGTGCAGAAATGCAAAGCTTTATATCCTTGACGAGCCGATGGGTGGCGTTGACCCCGCGGCGAGAGATTTCATTCTTGAAACCATTCTTAAAAACCGCCCCGAGGGGTCAACAATCCTGATGTCAACCCATCTTATTCAGGATGTTGAAGAGATTTTTGATTCAATCCTTATGATTGGCAGAGGCTCGCTTCTTATGAAGGATTCCGTTGCCAACATCACCAAGAGCGGTAAAACAATTAATGATATTTTCAAGGAGGTGTTCAGCGTTGACTGGAACTTCTAAGGCTAAAAACAAATTCCTGATGCTCCTTAAGAACGACTTCCTCGCAAGCGCAAGAGTCATCAGCTTGTTTTACATTGCAATAATTCTTCTTCTCGGCGTGTTCTTCGTTTGTGCCGGGCTTTACGGCAACGATTCGTTCGCTGAAGAAACAGCCAAAAAGTTTATGACCGCAAGAAACGTTTCGATTGCTATTTCGATTATCGTTTCATTTCTGCTGATTTTTGTAACCTTCTTCTTTGTTGTTTACGATTTCTTTAAATCGCTGTTCAGCCCTCAGGGTTACCTGAGCTTCACGCTTCCCGTTTCAAGCAACCAGCTTCTCGGCTCAAAGGTTATCGTTTACGGCGGATGGATGGTTCTCAGCTTTGCAACATTTATGTTCATAAGCGGATATCTTTTGAACTATACGGCAGATCAGGTTATCGGCCAGGATAAAATTTCTCTTGCAGAGTCGCTTTTTGCGATGTTGGGTGATATGCCATCAATGACACAGATGATTGCATATGCTGTTTATGTTGCGCTGATGTTCTTTGTTATTTTCCTGAGTTTTGTTTCTATTGTTTATTTCTCAATAACCGTTTCGCACATCAGACTTCTTCAGAAGCATTCGGTTATTGCTTCAATCCTTATCTTCTTTGCCACAGCGCTTATTTTCCTCTGGATTTCATTCAAGATGACAGATATTGTAAATTTTGTTATGGTGTTCAACGACGATAAAACGCTCAGCTTCGGTGTGCTCAGCCCCAATGAATATCTTTTGGGTAACCAGCTTGGTATGGAAGTTACTCCCGGATTTGCTTTCCTTATGCTCGATGTTATTATGTTTTTTGTGACATCTCATATTATGCATAAGAAAGTTAATCTCAAATAAAATCTCTGACAAGGAGAGATTACCATTAAAATCGGAATTTTCGGAGGAACGTTCAATCCTCCGCATTCGGGTCACGTCAGGCTCGCAAAGGAAGCGGCTGACAGACTCGGATTTGAAAAGATGCTGATTATACCCTCTTGCGTTCCGCCCCACAAATTGCCGGGTAAGCTTGCAAGCGGAGAGGACAGATTGGAAATGTGCCGTCTTGCTTTTGATGATGAGCGCTTTGAGATATCCTCAATCGAGCTTGACAGAGGCAGCAAGAGCTACACGGTTGAAACCCTGCGCGAGCTTAAAAAGGTTTATCCCGACGATGAGCTTTATTTCATCATCGGCTCAGATATGCTCGAAACCCTGACGGGTTGGTATCTCTGGGAAGAAATACTTTCACTTGCACATATCTGCGCCGCCTCAAGAGAAAAAGGCTTTGTCCCCGATTTATCTGTTTTCACCGACGAGCAGAAAGAAAGAATTATTTTGCTTGATGTTGAGCCGTTTGAGGTAAGCTCAACGGAAATACGGGTAATAATAGCAAAGAGAGAACAGAATCCTGCTCATCTCACACCTGCGGTTGCAGAATATATCCGCGAAAACGGATTGTATGATGACGGACTTTCGGAATACAGAAAGATTCTCTCCGAAAAGCTTGATGATTACAGATTGCACCACAGCGAGTGCGTTAGCGAATGCGCTGCCGTGCTTGCCGAAAAATACGGTGCGGATATTGAAAAAGCACGTCTTGCAGGGCTGCTTCACGATGTTACCAAAAACACATCAAAAGCAGACCAGCTTGAAATAATCGAAAAATCGGGCGAGCTGCTTTCAAGCGTTGAGCTTATCAATCCCAAGGTATGGCATCAGATTTCAGGTGCGGCATTTCTTAGGGAAAGCGGAATCGTTACCGATGAAGAAATTCTCGGTGCCGTCAGATGGCATACGACGGGCAGGGCAGGGATGACCCTCCTCGAAAAGATTGTTTATGTTGCGGATTTTATTTCTGCTGACAGAGAGTATCCCGATGTGAACGTTGTTCGCAAGCTTGCGGAAAAAAGCCTCGAGAATACCATTCTCTACACTTCCCGATACACGGTTGGGAAGCTTGTTTCGGCGGATTTGCCGATTCATCCCGCAACAATAGATTGCTATAATGATATGATATTTCATTTTAAAACACAGAAAGGATAATGTTTTGTGATGGATTCCGAAAAACTCGTCCTGGAAATCGCAAAAGTACTTGACGAAAAAAAGGCGATGGATATTGTCGCCATCAAAACAGAAGAGGTAACAATTGTTTCGGATTATTTTGTTATCGCTTCGGGTACATCAAACACCCACACAAAGTCGCTCGCAGATGATGTTGAATACGAAATCAAGCAGCGCCTTGATATTTCACCCGAGCACATCGAGGGCAGAGCAACAGGCTGGATTCTCCTTGATTACGGCACCGTTATTGTTCATGTGTTCCAGCATCAGGACAGAGAATATTACAATCTCGAAAGACTCTGGGCGGATGCAAAGCAGCTCGACTTGAGCAATGTTATTACTCCGGAATAAATTTCATTTAAATAAGGTTGAATTTGAAAGGAAGCTTAATCAAATGGCTCAGTATGACTTTAAAAATGTAGAAAAAAAGTGGCAGGATATATGGGATAAAAATAAGACCTTTGAATGCACAGAGGACTATTCAAAGCCCAAGTTCTATGCCCTTGTTGAGTTCCCCTATCCGAGCGGTGCAGGTATGCACGTCGGCCACATCAAGGCTTATTCGGGTCTTGAGGTTGTATCAAGAAAGAGAAGACTTGAAGGCTACAACGTTCTTTTCCCCATCGGCTTTGATGCTTTTGGTCTCCCCACCGAAAACTACGCTATCAAAACCAACACTCACCCCAGACAGGTTACAGATAACAACATCGAAAAATTCACCGACCAGCTTCGCAAGGTAGGTTTCTCCTTTGACTGGTCAAAGGTTGTTGATACCACTCAGGAGGACTACTATAAGTGGACTCAGTGGATTTTTCTCAAGATGTTCGAAAACAATCTTGTTTTCAGAGACAAGACTCTCGTTAACTACTGCCCC
>JAZNHM010000030.1:0-3200 GCA_045576955.1 Acutalibacteraceae bacterium
AGGAAAGAATCGCAACCGGCACGGATTATGCAAAATGTCAGGGCTTGTTTGTTGACGGTGGCAATTCATATTGGTATCTTCGCACACCGGGTGATAACTCATATACAGCGGTCTGCGTTTCGGTAGATGGAAGCTTATACGGTCACGACTTTTATTGCAACCGCTATCCTTTCTTCACATATTTTACAGGAACAGGAATCCGTCCTGCAATTAAAATAAAAAATCTGAATGCAGACAGTGTAACATTTGCGGAAAACGCATCTGCCCTTCCTGAGGTACCTGAATTGGTTGAGCTTTCAGTTCCTTCTTTAATAAAGAATTTTTTCAAAAACATATTCAGTATTATAGAGTATTTCCTTACACCTGCCTGCGACGAGAATACAGACATAGATTTTAACGTCAATCGCGGAATCAATATGCCTTGTATGGAATCAGGCTTCGCTCGAGATTACATAATGGAAAAAGAAACCTTTGAAAATGTGCTGAATAAGGGCTTTGATTATATACGTCTTCCCGTAAACTTCGGCTGGATGCTCGATTTCGACGGCAAATTAAATGAAAGTGCAATGAGAAATCTTGATACAGTTCTTGAATCTGCGCTTGATTCAGGATTAACTGTGTTGCTCGATTTGCATGGCTGGTCAGATTTCACTAAAAATCCTGATGCACAGAACACCCAAAGACTGATTTCCATCTGGGAACAAGTAGCAGAGAGATATGCCGATTACAGCGAAAATCTTTGGTTTGAAATACTTAATGAACCGAATAACGACAGCGGTAAAATGAGCGATATAAGGTGGAATTACATTCAGCTTTCCACGGTTGCCGCCATAAGAAAAATTGATGAGAACAGAGTGATTTGTCTTTCACCAATGAACTGGAACAGTGCACATAAGCTTTCTTCAATGCTCGTCAAGCGTTCAGATAGGCATATTGTTGCAGACGTACACAATTATGAACCTATGAGGTTTACACATCAGGGTGCTGAATGGATGGACGATTCATACAAAGCTGAAATCCCGTTTTCTCAAGATATGATGAACGACTTTGAACAGGCGTTGACAGTTGCAGAAGAATATCAGAAAAAAACAGGCATCAAGGTTATTATCGGTGAATTCGGCGTATATGAGAAACAAGTTTCCGAAGAAGATGTTTCACAATTCCTCAGCGGAGCGGTTGAGCTGATGAAAAAGCACAATCTGGCTTGGGGCTATTGGGAATACAACGCAGGCTTCGGAGCTTATGACTATTCAAAAAAAGAATGGAAACCGTTTGTTACAGATGCCTTGTTGCAATAAGTTCTTATTGTAAATTAACATAAAATCAATATCTATTTAAAATGGCAATTTCCAATTTGTCGTACTGAATTTCAGACTGCTCTCTCAAGAGAGCAGTTTTGTTTTGTGATTGCATTTTCTGTTTATTGATGATATAATACCGAAGATATTTTATGAATGAGGTCAATTATGAAAATTTTGAAATATTTTCCCGGAATTATTTTGTCGGCATTGATTGCCGCTCTTGCAATGTGGCTCGAAAGTATGCTTCCGATTCATCTTATCGGTTCTGCAGTTATTGCAATGTTTATCGGCATGATTATCAACCGTTTTCTTGCAAAAACAGACATTTTTTCAAGCGGCATCAAATTCACGTCAAAAAAACTTTTAAAATTCGCAATCATTCTGCTCGGTCTTTCTCTTAACATAACAACTGTTCTTCAGGTTGGCAGAATGTCGCTTACGGTTATGGTTTTCACCTTGCTCACTTGCTTTGGCGGAGGTTATTTCATCGGAAAAGCATTGGGTCTCAACTGGAAACTTTCCAATCTTATTTCAGCAGGAACAGGCATCTGCGGTGGCTCTGCTATTGCCGCAATCGCACCCACAATCGATGCCGATGACGATGATGTAGCTTACGCAATGTCAGCAACGTTCCTTTTTGATATGGCGATGATAATACTTTTCCCAATTATGGGCAAAGCAATCGGTATGACTGACGAAGCATTCGGCATATGGGCAGGAACAGCGGTTAACGACACATCATCCGTTGTTGCAACAGGATATGCATTTTCAGAAGGTGCAGGCGATTTTGCAACAATGGTAAAGTTGACAAGAACGCTTTCCATCATTCCTACGGTTATCACTTTTGCATTCATTTCTCTTCGTCTTAAAAAGAAAGAAGCACAGAAAAACAGCAAGAATCCCGATGAACCGAAAGCAAACTTCAGCATCAAAAAAATATTCCCCTGGTTTATTCTCGGTTTTGTTGCAATGTCTGTTGTTGCAAGCATTTTTGCAATCCCTGCCGAAATTGTTTCAGGAACAAAAGCCGTCAGCAAATTCCTTATGGTCAGCGCACTTGCGGCGATAGGTCTTAACACATCTTTTTCAAGTTTCAAAAAATCGGGAATCCGCCCGATGATTCACGGCTTCATCATCTCCGCACTCGTCGTTGTTGTTGCCCTGCTTGTTGAGATTTGCATGGGTATTGTGTAATGCAATTCGATTTGAGTTAATCAAAAATCAAATGCAAATATGTGGGCTATATTGCTCTCACAAAAATACTGAACCACCTCTTATCGGTGCTAATTTCTGCATCGATTGAGGTGGTTTTGTATGTTCTGTTCTTTCCTCTGCCGATTGAGTGGAACTTAAACTGCAAAAGGGACCATTTCACTTCCGATGTAGGTACCGAAGAGCTTTCGCATCTCGAGATGATTGGTGCTATTGTTTACCAGCTCACGAGAAACCTTTCCGAGGAGGACATAAAGAAGCACGGCTTTGATGCATATTTCGTTGACCATACAGCAGGTGTTTATCCCTCATCGGCGGCAGGCGTTCCGTTCACGGCGGCATATATCCAGAGCAAGGGTGACATAATCACCGACCTTTCCGAGGACCTTGCCGCTGAACAGAAAGCAAGAACGACATACGACAACATTCTCAGACTCGTTGACGATCCCGATGTCAGAGAACCCATTAAGTTCCTTCGCGTGAGAGAAATCGTGCATTTTCAGCGTTTCGGTGAAGGTCTGCGCCTTGCAACCGATAAGCTCAACGAAAAAAATTTCTGCGCATTCAATCCGTCATTCGACAAGCATTGTAATAAATAACAACAGTGCCCACAGGTCAACTGTGGGCATTTTTTATCAGTAGGACAGACAGCTTAGCAATATTAATTATCCGTTTTAAAAAATATAC
>JAZNHM010000031.1:0-19775 GCA_045576955.1 Acutalibacteraceae bacterium
AGGTGTTATTGTTATCGCCGCAACAAACCGACCTGATATTCTTGACCCCGCTCTTCTCAGACCCGGCAGATTTGACCGTCAGGTAACCGTTAACTATCCCGATACAAAGGGAAGAGTTGAAATTCTTAAAGTTCACGCAAAGGGCAAGCCCATCGGTCCCGATGTTGACCTTAACAGCATTGCTCATGCAACTGTCGGATTTACGGGTGCTGACCTTGAAAATCTTCTTAATGAAGCTGCTCTTCTTGCTGCAAGACGTGATAAGAAAGCAATTACAATGGAAGAAATCGATGAAGCTGCTCTTAAAGTTCAGGTGGGTTCTGAAAAGAAGTCACACAAGATGAATGAAAAAGCAAAGAAGCTTACTGCCTATCATGAAGCAGGTCACGCAGTTTCAAGCTTCTATCTTGAGCATAAAGATCCCGTTCATCAGATTTCGATTATTCCCAGAGGTATGGCAGGCGGATACACTCTTTACAGACCCATTGAGGATAAAAATTATACTTCAAAGAATGAGATGCTTGATAATCTTGTCAGTCTTCTCGGCGGACGTGTTGCCGAAGCACTGGTTCTCGGCGATATTTCAACAGGTGCCTCAAACGACATTGAGCGTGCAACCGAAATTGCCAGAAGTATGGTAACAAAATACGGCATGAGTGAAAAGCTTGGTCCTATTTCATTTGGCGGAGAGAACCATCAGGTTTTCCTGGGAAAAGATTACAGCAATGTCCGTAACTACTCCGAGAATATTGCTTCTCAGATTGATGAAGAAATTGAAAGCATTATCAGAAATGCATACGGCAGAACAGAATCTCTTCTTACCGAGCATATGGATAAGCTTCACACCATTGCTCAGAAGCTTTTCGAAAATGAAAAGATGAGCGGCGAAGAATTTGAATCGATTATGACCGGCGAAGTGGTTGTTACAGCTGAAGAAACTGTAACCGAAGAAACAACTGAAGATTAAAAAACATCACCGCAGACGGATTGGCTGCGGTGATGTTTTTTTTTATGATCTTTTTGTAATTTTGCCGATAAGCATGCAAAGAATAAAGAAAACTATGTTTGCTGCAACGATGGTTGAACCGACAGGGGTGCCGTAAAGTATTGCGATAAATATTCCTGTAATGGCACAGATAACAGCAATAACAGCTGAGCTGATTATAACCGATAAGAAACTTTTGAATATTCTCATTGCCGAAAGGGCAGGGAAGATAATCAGCGCAGAAATTAGAAGAGCACCGACAAGATTCATTGCAAGTACAATCACGATTGCGGTAACAATTGCGATTATTGTGTTGTAGAATTTGGTGTTTGTGCCGGTTGCGGATGCGAAGTTTTCGTCAAAAGTAACTGTAAATATTTTATGATAAAATATAATGAAAACAAGTAAAACAACAACCGTGAGCGCAAGGCATAGCATAACATCGGTTTGTGACAGCGTAAGAATTGAGGTTGACCCGAAGAGGGTTGTACAAACATCTCCACTGACATTTGAGGATGCAGAAAATATGTTGAGAAGAAGATAACCGATTGCAAGTGCACCGACGGATATCATTGCTATTGCTGCGTCACCTTTTATTTTTGCTTTACCGTTTATTGCGAGAAGAATAACAGCGGCTACAATTGTTATCGGAAGAGCAACGGTCATCGGTGCAAGGTTGCATACTGTCGCAACTGCAATTGCGCCGAATGCAACGTGCGAAAGACCATCGCCAATCATCGAGTATCTTTTAAGCACAAGGCTGACTCCGAGCAGGGCAGCGCAGAGAGCGATAAGAACACCTGCGATGATAGCGTATCTTACAAACGGATAGCTGAAATAGGAAATGAGCGTATCAATCATGTTCGTGCCCTCCATCGCAAATAAAGCAGTGGCATCCGTCGCTGTTTTTGTATTCTTCTGTTGTGCCGAAAAACAGCGGCTTATTGCCGATATGAAGTATGTGAGATGCAAACTCGATTGCTGCATGGATATCGTGCGAAACCATAATGACGGTTATGCCTTCATCGTTGATATCCGAAATAAGTCTGTATAAATTTTTTGTTACTACGGGGTCAAGACCTGCAACGGGTTCATCAAGAACAAGAAGCTTTTTTGTTGCACACAAAGCACGAGCAAGGAGTACTCTTTGCTGCTGACCTCCCGAAAGCTCGCGGTAACACTTGTTTGAAAGCTCGGTTATGCCGAGTTTTTCCATTATCTCATATGCTTGTTTTTTTTGTGATTTTGAATAGAACGGTTTAAATCCGCTTGAATTAAGGCATCCCGACATAACAACTTCTCTAACGGATGCGGGGAAATCCTTTTGAACCTGCGTCTGCTGAGGCAGATATCCTATTTCGTTTTGCTTCAGTCCGTCGGAAAATTCGATTTTGCCCGAATGAACATTTTTTTGACCGAGCAGAGTTTTCATAAGTGTACTTTTGCCTGAACCGTTTTCACCGACAATGCAGAGGTAATCGCCTTTGTTGACCTGAAAATTCAGTTCGGTAACAATTGCTTTGCCTTCATAGCCGAGAGAAACATCTTTAACATCTATAAGAGCCATCAGTTGAGTGCCTCCCGTAATACTTCAAGATTACTTTTCATTATATTTATATAGTTTGTACCGTTTTTGATATCGACCGATGAAACAGATTGGCACGAATCGAGAACAGCGGTTTTTGCACCGGTTGAATCACAGACGGTTTTGGCGAGTGAGCCGTCTGAACCCTCAATTGTCAGAACAACGGGGAGATTAAGTTCTTTTGTTTTATCGATAAGAAACGCCATTGTTTCAAAGGTTGCTTCGCTTTCGGAAGAGCATCCCGCAAAAGCGGCAAAGTAAGTCAGACCGTAATCTTCCGACAGATAACGGAAGGGAAATCTGTCCGCGAAAAGAATAGTTTTTCTTTTTGCTGAGGAAACTGCATTTGCATATTCGGTATCAAGTGCTGTGAGCTGAGAAGTATAATTTTCGGTGTTGGAAAGATATTTGACTGAATTTTCAGGATCTGCATCACAAATTGTTTTATAAAGTGATTCTGTGATTTTTACGGCATTTTTCAATGAAAGCCAGATGTGTTCATCTTCGCCGCTGTGGTCTCCCGTGTGTGCATCGTGATGCTCGTGAATATGATTTTCCTGCTGCATACCGGCAACATATTCCTCTTCAAGCGTATCAACAAGGTCCATTATCGCTACAACTTTGAGGTTAGGATTGTTTGCTGAACGGATAATGCCTTCGGCCCAGTCATCAGAAACGCCGCCTACATAAATGAAAATGTCGGCAGCTCCGATTTTGATAATATCCTGCGCAGTCGGTTCATAGCTGTGAAGATCAGATCCGTCATCGAGCAAAAGTGTTAGTCCTTCTTCACTCCCGATAATGTTTTTCACAAAGTCATATTGAGGGAATGCAGTACATACGATGTTCAGACCGTCGTGATTATCAAGATTTGTTCCGCACGAGCATAGCGTTAATGCGGCAATCAATATCGCGAAAAAAACAGATAATATTTTCTTCATTTATATTTACTCCTTACACGTATTGCATTTGCCGAGCAAAACCGTATGACTGTCAATTTCGAAATTTGTTGAATTTTTGATGTCATTTTGAATTGTTGAGGTGATGCCGCTGTCAAGATGATAAACCTTGCCGCATCCCGTGCACTTCATATGAAGATGTCCCTCACACTTTTCGTTGTTGACATATTGATAAACAAAGCTTCTGCTTGTCCCTCTTACGGAACGCTTGACTATACCGTCCTCGGTCAGCTTAGTTATCAGTCTGTATGCAGTACTCTGACTGATTTCGGATTCACCGATTGAACGGACAATTTCTTCAATAGTGAACGTGTTTTCGCGGTTTTTCTGTAAGAAATCAATCAATATTTTTCTCTGTTGTGTATGATAAACTTTCATTGTCAAATTCACCTCAAATTTGAGAATAAGTCTTGATTTATTATACACATTTGAGAATGAAAGTCAATAATAAAATACTTAAATATTGACTTTATATTATATTTGGAGTAAAATAATTTACGAAATATTACTATAACGGAGGATTCCAGAATGAAAAAACGTATTTTCTCCGCAGTTCTCGCGCTTGCACTTGTTTTTGGCTTTTGCTTCAGCGTCAGCGCAGACTCTGCACAGTCACCCCTCAGATTCAGCCGCAGCGGCGAATTCAAAATCATGCATCTTACCGATTGCCAGGATGTATACCCCGCAAACGGAACAATGCTTAAGTTCATTGATGCAGCTCTTAAAGAATATCAGCCTGATATCGTTGTTCTCGGCGGCGATAATGTTGTTGCTGATCACGATGACAAAGAGGCAGCAATTGCTGAACTTGTAAAGGTTTTTGTTGATAACGAAACATACTTTACTCTTGTTTTCGGTAACCACGACCATCAGCAGGGCTTCACCGATGATGAACAGCTTGTTATGTATCAAAACTATGGCGGAAAATACTGCCTTGCATATGATGCAGACCCCGCTCTTACAGGTACCGCAACTCATGCTCTTCCCGTTCTTGCAGCAGGAAGCGATAAGACGGAGTTTATGCTTTATATGTTCGATTCTAACCAGTATGTTTCGGTTAATGATTTTGAAGATGAATATGACTGTGTTCACGAAGATCAGATTGAATGGTATAAGGATACAAGCAAAAACATAGAAGCTCA
Organism: Acutalibacteraceae bacterium; assembly: GCA_045576955.1. Classification (GTDB taxonomy): domain Bacteria; phylum Bacillota; class Clostridia; order Oscillospirales; family Acutalibacteraceae; genus CAG-177. Next base: position 4,672 of record JAZNHM010000031.1, read on the forward strand.
GGAAGGTAAAAAGATTCCGGGTCTTGCATTCCAGCATATTATCGTAGGCGAAGCTTATGACGCTCTTTTCTATGAATCAGCTGTTGATCTCGGCGAGCTTACTCCCAAGTACAATGGAAAGACATATTCGTTCCTTCCCAGAACAAATAATTTTACCGGCTTCCTTCTTGAATTCCCTTGCCCCGGCTATTATAATTACGGTCAGTTTGATGCAATGGTTGAACGCGGCGATATTCTTGGTATCTTCTCGGGTCACGACCATATCAACACATTCGAAACTGAGCTTGACGGCATCAGAATAATCAATACTGCAGGTTCCACCTTCAATTCCTACGGTAAGGAAATGACAAGAGGTATGCGTATGATTACCGTTAGAGATTCCAACACATGGGAGTTTGATACAGAATCTGTAACAATTAACGGTTTTGCTCTTGACAATGCTGATTTTGCTGAAGATGCAGGCATTGTAAGTGTATTTGCGATTGTTACAGAAACACTTGCAAAGGTTATGCTCGCTCTCGGTGAATTCACCGGTCTTTTTGCAGGTGCACTTGATTTGATAATGCTTTAAAATCCAAAAACAGTAACTCTTTCGGGAGTTACTGTTTTTTCTTTGGGTATAATATCTATGGGTGATATTATGCAATATATAATTTTGATTTCTGTTTTTTCTTATCTTCTCGGAAGTGTTAGTACGGCTGTAATTGTTTCAAAATTTGTTTATAAAACTGACATCAGAAATCTTGGTAGTAAAAATGCGGGAGCGACCAATGTTTTGCGTGCTTTCGGTAAAAAAGCGGGAGCGATTGTTTTTATATCCGATTTTACGAAAGGTGTGCTTGCTGTTGCAGTTGCAAGATGGCTCGTTGCATTTTTTGATGCACCGTATGAATCGATTCTCTTTGCGGGATTTTTCGCTCAGTTTGGTCACACATTTCCTTTGTTTTTCGGTTTTAAAGGAGGCAAGGGTGTTGCAACAGCAGCGGGTGCCGCGCTCGGGGTAATGCCGCTTGTTTCGTTAATACTTCTTGCCGTGTTTTTAATTTTGGTATTGCTCACAAAAATTGTTTCATTGGCATCGGGTGTTTGTGCTGTTGCGTATCCGATTCTTGCGTATTTTCTTGGTGGAAATCACTATGAATATAAATTTATTTTTGCGGTATCTTGTGCCGTAATGATAATCGTAAAACACGCTCCGAATATTGTCCGATTGATTGACGGAGAAGAAAAGAAAATTTCTGCAGATTGATTAAACTTCCTTTTTGATTTTATCGATTATTCTTTTTTCAAGTCTTGAAATGTAACTTTGAGAGATTCCCAAAGCATCCGCAACTTCTTTTTGGGTATATTCTTTTCCTCCGCCGATGCCGAATCGCATTGTCATTATCATTCTTTCTCGTTTGCCGAGTGAATTGACAGCTTTATAAAGTCTGCTTCTTTCATCTTCAGCTTCGATATCTCTGTAAACATCGTCAGGCTCGCTGCCGAGTACATCTGAAAGGAGCAATTCGTTGCCGTCCCAATCAGTATTTAAAGGTTCGTAATATGATACTTCGGCTTTCATGGAATTAGTTTTTCTCAGATACATCAATATTTCATTTTCGATACATCTTGAAGCATATGTTGCAAGTTTTATGTTTTTTGACAGTCTGAATGTGTTGACTGCTTTTATCAGACCGAGGGTACCGATAGAAATAAGGTCTTCAATTGGGATTCCGGTGTTTTCAAATTTCTTTGCAATGTAGACGACAAGTCTGAGATTATGAACAATAAGTTCTTCCCTTGCTTCTTTATTTCCGTTTTCAAATCTTTGCAGGCACTCAAGCTCATATTCGTTGCTCAGAGGCGGAGGGAGAGTGTCAGGTCCGTTTATGTAATCAACTTCAATTTCAAACATCCTTGATTGAATTTTTAAAAAAATTTTTTGTATAAATTCTTTTATCATACAGTAATCATACCTCCTTTGATTCTGTTTTCAACAGTTTCGAGATACGGAACTCCGAATAGTGCGGAGTAGCATCCCGAAACTATTTTTTTATCTGTAATTGCAATATAAACGTCTTTGCTTTCAATCCATTTTCCATTGATTCTTATTTCAGTTTTATCAGCCAAAAAGGAGGGGAGTGCACCCGAATTCTTGATTGTTGAAAAAGGAATAAGCCTGAAATTGCGAAGTGATGTCAAGTCATCATTGAGATAAAGTTTTTTTAGAAATTCTTTTTCTGCGATTATAACGGGTCTGCCCGAAAAGCAGTCGCACAGAGCATTGCCCGAATCAAAAAGAGCTTTTCCTTCGGCAAAATTGTTTTTGTAATGAATTCTGATTTCATAAATACTCTTTTGTGGTACTTTGCTTTTTGTGAATTTCGATATCAGATTTAAAATGCAATAGCAGATTATTGCACTGACGGTCAGTGTCAGCAGGCTGATATCAAAATATACAACTCCGTTTATGTAAGTGGTTGAATTCGGGAAAACCGTTGTTGAAAGCGCGAACATTATTCCCGCGAATCCGAAGTTAACGAGCGCAAATGAAGCACAGCATTTCAGAAATGATTTTATGTTTTTGCTTCCGAAAGCTGACAGCACCATTATTACGAATAAGAGCACTTTTATTAAAATATTTATTGACATCGAAATGTTTTTTATAAATATAATAAATGAAAATAAACCACCGATTAAAGAAGAAACAAGAATTCTCCATGTTTTGAAGCTATACCCGGTTATTGCAGCGCTTGCCCGCAGAAGTAAATAATTCACAATCAGATTTATTATTACGAGAACATCCGCGTAAATAACAGTTTTCAATATATCACCCCGTGTTCAGATTTAATTATAAGCTAACGTCTGATATAAAATTTGTCGCAACGGGTAAGATTTTTATGTGTTTTCTATTGAATATATTTTAATGCAGGTATATAATGTTTTCGAGTAGGAGGACGAAAAATGAAAGGATTTTTATTTGATACTCATATACATACAAAAGAAGCAAGTTCGTGCAGTGAAGTTTATGCGGCAGATATTGTTGCAAGATACAAAAAACTTGGTTATGATGGCATAATTGTTACCGACCATGTGTCTGCAAGTCAGTTTAAGCATCACGGCACAACATACGAAGAGCAGGCAAAAAGATATATGGAAGGCTATAAAGCAGCCAAAGCTTTTGAGGATGAGAATTTCCACGTCATTCAGGGAATGGAGATAAGGTTTCTTGAAAACGACAATGACTATCTTCTCTACGGATTTGACGAGAATTTTATATTTTCTCAGGATCTTACACAATATAAATCCCTTGAAGATTTCAGACCTGTTGTTGAAGAAAACGGACTGATTATTTTTCAGGCCCATCCTTTCAGGTGCGGTATGACTGTTGTTGACCAAAAACTTCTTGACGGCATTGAAGTTTATAACGGTCACGGTAATCACAATTCAAGCAATGACATTGCATATAAATGGGCAAAAAAATATTCTCACAGAATGCTTTCGGGTTCAGATTATCACGGTGTTGAAACAATGGAACCGGGTGGCGTTTACTTTGAAGAGTATCTTACTAATTCAAAAGAAGTTGCTGAAGCATTAAAATCAGGGAAATATTCTCTTAAAATTTTTGTCGAATAAAAAACGGCGGAAGACCGCCGCTTGCTTTAGAATAACTGGTTTCTGCCTTTTTCAAGTTTGCTGACCAATCTGCTCATTTCAGCTTTTGAACGCACGCTTTTTGAAAGGTCTATAACTCTTTTTCTTTCGTTTTCATTCAGGGAAGAGAATGTGGTCATTGCCTTTTCGCTTTTTGAAAGAGCCATTCCGAGTCCTTGCGGTATACTGTTATAGTCAATCATATTAACACCTCATATATATTTTTTCGGTTTGTTGCTTGTTTATTCTTGTAAATAAAAAGATGATATGATATAATTGATAAAACAATTCTTTGAAGGAGAAAATAAATGAGATACAGAGAAATGGGGAAGACCGGTGTTGAGGTTTCTGCCCTTGGCTTCGGCTGTATGAGATTTCCTGTTATTGAAGGCGACGGAGATAATATTGATGAAGCGAAGTCAATCGAAATGATTCGCTATGCAATTGATAACGGAGTCAATTATCTTGATACTGCCTTTTTCTATCACGGCGGCAACAGTGAAAGACTTGTGGGTAAAGCTCTTAAAGACGGTTACAGAAAACTTGCTTATCTTGCAACAAAACTCCCTCTCGGCAATGTTAACTGTGAAGAAGATGTTGAAAGAATATTCAATGAACAGCTTGAAAAGCTCGATACAGATTACATTGATTTTTACCTTCTTCACGCGGTGAATAATGATTCGTGGGATAACAGAGTCGTTAAGTATAATATTATGCCCAAGCTTGAAAAACTCAAGGCGGAGGGTAAAATAAAACATATCGGTTTTTCATTCCATGATGACCTTTGGGTTTTCAAAAAAGTAATTGATGCATATGACGGATTTGAATTCTGTCAGATTCAGCTTAACTATATTGATGTTGATTATCAGGCAGGTATCGAAGGCCTTGAATATGCTGCATCAAAAGGACTTGGCGTTATTGTTATGGAGCCTCTTCTCGGCGGCAAACTTGCGACACCTGTTGAAAATGTTGCATCCGTGCTTTCAAAGGATAAAACACCCGTTGAGTGGGCACTTGACTTTATTTGGAACAGACCTGAGGTTTCGATGCTTCTGAGCGGTATGGGTTCAATGCAGATGGTTACTGATAATATCGGTTATGCAGATAAATCATTCCCCGGAATGCTTTCGGACGGCGAACTTGATATGCTTGCCGATGCAAAGAAAGCTTTTGATGAAATGAATCTTGTTCCCTGCACGGGATGTGAATATTGTATGCCTTGTCCCGAGGGAGTTCTTATTCCCAAGGTGTTCTCGGCATATAACAATATAGCAAACGGCGGAAGACGTCTTGTTAAAGAAATCTTTCCTGACATTGAGTCAAATGCATCACTTTGCAAAAAATGCGGTAAGTGTGAAAAAGCGTGTCCGCAGCAAATAAAAATTATTGATACATTAAAGAAAGTAAAAGATCAGTTTTGAGGTGAAAAAATGAAAATTTTATTTCAGGGCGATTCAATAACAGATGCGGGCAGAGACCGCTCGGATTATCACGATCTCGGTCAGGGTTATCCAATGTATGCCGCAAAGTATATCAAAGAGGATAATCCTGATGTTGATTTTGAATTTATCAATCTCGGAATCAGCGGCAACCAGACAAAAGACCTTGTTGACAGACTTCAGAGCGATTTTATTGATATTCAGCCTGATATAGTGTCAATACTTATCGGCGTTAACGATACCTGGCACCGTGCTGATAATCGAAAATGGCTCGGAAATGATATTTTTGAAGCTAATTACCGAAAAGTTCTTACTGAGATTAAAGAAAAAACAAATGCTAAAATTGTTATGCTTGAGCCGTTTCTTCTTTATGCTCCTGAAAAAGAATATTTCAGAGTGGACCTTAATCCTAAAATTGACATAATAAGAAAGCTCGCAAAGGAATTTGCGGATGTATATATCCCGCTTGACGGCTTGTTTGCATCCGCAAGTATAGGTGAGGAAGATTTGCATTGGTCGGAGGACGGTGTTCATCCCAATGCAAACGGTGCTGAGTTTATCGGCGATATATATGCAAATACAATAGCTATGATGCTTGAAGAAGTTGAAGAATGATATGAAAACGATAAAAAAGATATTCAATTATATTTTTGTTGACGGACTTTCGGGAATGGCTCTCGGGCTTTTTGCAACGCTGATTATCGGAACCATTCTTGAGCAAATCGGTAATTTTCTGCCTGAAAATATCGGAGTATACTTAATTTATGTTGCATCCGTTGCAAAGTCGCTGACCGGTGCCGGTATAGGTGCGGGAATGGCATTCAAGTATAAAGCATCAGCGCTTACGGGAGTTTCTGCTGCTGTTGCAGGTATGACGGGTGCATTTGCATCAAAAATTCTTGCAGGGTCTGTAATTACCGCTTCGGGGATGCTTTATTCAGGTCCCGGTGATCCTCTTGCAGCCTTTATAGGTGCATTTTTTGCAATTGTTATCGGCAATCTTGTCAGTGGTAAGACAAAGCTTGATATTCTCATTACTCCTGCTGTTTCAATTCTGGCAGGTTGTGCGGCAGGCCTTGTTATCGGACCTCCCGCATCAAAGGTTACTACTTATATCGGTGAGATAATAACCTGGGGTATGGAACGTCAGCCTGTTGTTATGGGCATTGTTATTTCGGTTGTTATGGGTATTTGTCTCACTCTTCCAATAAGTTCTGCAGCAATCGGAATTATACTTAATCTTTCTGGTATTGCCGGCGGTGCCGCGGTTGTTGGCTGTTGTGCCAATATGGTTGGCTTTGCAGTTGCAAGTTACCGCGAAAATAAGCTCGGTGGTTTGCTTGCTCAAGGTGTCGGTACTTCGATGCTTCAGATGCCCAATATTGTAAGGCATCCTCAGATATGGATTCCTGCAATTGTCGCAAGCGCAATTCTCGGACCGATTTCTTCTGCGGTTCTCAAAATGACTTGCTATGCATCGGGCGCTGGTATGGGCACATCGGGTCTTGTCGGTCCGATTATGACTTACAGCTCGATGATTGATTCAGGCGTTGATTCTGTGACGGTAATAATTGAAATAGTGGTTATGCATTTTATTGCACCTGCTCTGATTTCTCTTGCTGTTTCGGAATTTATGCGCAAGAAAAAGCTTATTAGCTTCGGTGATATGAAGCTTAATAATAATGATTAAATTTACGGAGGTAAATTATGGCAAAGAAACTTACATCTATTATCCTTGCTTTTGCGGTTATTTTTACTGCATTTGCTCTTCCCGCTTATGCGGATGACGGCACATCTGATGTTGAAAGAGGTTTCTACCGTTTTGTTGACGGACTTCTTGACACTGTTGTTACAGGTATTGCATCACTTATCGTTGAGCCTCGCAGCTTTATCGATAAGGATGATTATGTGAGCGATAACTTCTATCAGGGTCATGCTCCCGAAGATTTCCTTGATGCTCCCGCAGAGGGTGCACAGTGGAAGTTAGGCTACTCAAATGCATCAATTCTCACAGGCAAAGAGCTTGAAGAAGAACACTATGTAGGCGGCAGTCTTTCTGTTACAAAGAAGCTTGCAACAGCTCAGTTTGACGATCAGAAAATCAGAACAGTTGCAATTTCAGACGGCAGAGGTATCAGCATCTTTGCTTCGATTGACACTTTCGGTCTTGCAAATAACGAGGTAAGAGTTATCAGAGAAAAGTTCCAGGCTTATGCTGATTCAAAGGGTCTTGACATCACAAGCATCAATATTTCCGCTCTTCATCAGCACAGCTGCGTTGATACCTTCGGTCTTAACGGTGACATTATCGGCGCTCTCTTCACATCATCATTCAGAAATCTTTTTGGCATGGAACTTCCCAGCGGTAAGAACAAGAACTTCATGGAAAACCTTTATAAGGTTTCCGTTCAGTCGATGATTGATGCAGTTGAAGATATGCAGGTTGGTAATCTTTACTATGGCACTGCAGATATGACAGAATACATTCATGACAAGCGTGATCCTCAGGTTTTTGACGGTAACCTCAACAGACTTCGTTTTGTTCCTGCTGACGGTACAGAAGAAACATGGATTGTTAACATTCCCGTTCACTGTGTAGGTCACGGCGCTTCTGGCACTGTTCTTACAGGCGACTATCCTTATTATATGGAAAAGTACATTAATGAAAATGCAGGCGCAAACTTTATGATGATTCTTGGTGCTGAGCTTGCAATTACATCAGAGTATCCCGAAGATATTTACAGAGACCCCGAAATCACCGCAGAATTTGACGACGGTTATGCAGGTCTTATCACATTCGGCAACATCCTCGGCGAAGTTGCTTGCTCAATTTCTAATGATGAAATCGTTGCCCCCATTCTCAATATCAGACACACAGAGTTCTTTGTTCCTGTTTATAACAGCATCTTCAAGCTTGCTGCAAGAGGCGGACTTCTTACAAATCAGGTTGTGAAGAACGGACTTGATTATGAAGTTGTTACAGAACTCGGCTATGCAGAATTCGGCACAAATCTTGCAATTGCAATTATTCCCGGTGAACTCGCTCCCGAAATCGCTTACGGCGGCGCTACAACAGCAGAAGATTCCTGGGATGGTACTGAATGGAATTATTCAACATTTGCTGATGTTACTGACAGAAAGCTTCTTGTTTTCGGTGTTACAAATGATCAGATCGGTTATATGATGACAGAAAATGACTGGCGTTCATACCTTACAGAGAATGAAGAAATCGTTTCAACTGGCCCCAAGGCAGGCGCATATGTTGCAGACAGATATCTTACTCTCTTTGATGAAATCAACTGATTGATTTTCTACCCCACAGTTTTCTGTGGGGTAGAAATATGATAAAATAATGAAAAGGCGGTGTTTTTTTGGGTAAGAAAAGTACAATTAAATATGCTCTTAAAGAAACCGACTTTCTGCTTTATTTTCTTTGCATTCTGACATCGGCGTTCGGTGCATTGATGGTATACAGTGCAACGAGAAACGATGCAATTCAATCAGGAGAACTGATAAGCCGTGACTGCCTTGCGATGATTCTTGCCGCAGGAGTAGGCATTATAATATGCTTGTTTATCTCGTTTCTTGATTATGATGCAATTGTCGGTTTGTGGCCACTTGTCGGCGGTGCTTGCCTTCTTTTGTTGCTCCTTCTTTTTCCGTTCGGTGAAGGTACGCGTGACAGACCCGATGCAAGATGCTGGCTTCCGATTATTGAAACACAAGCGATATCGCTTAACTTCCAGCCTTCCGAACTTGCAAAAATAGGATTTATTGTTACATTCACTGCACATATAGAGGCTGTAAAAGACAATATTAATAGCATAAAGAATATCCTTCTTCTTGCGCTTCACGCTCTTGTTCCCATCGGAATTATTATCATCACCGACGACCTTGGTTCGGCAATGATTTTTGCATTAATGTTTGTCGGAATGATGTATGTTGCGGGAGTGAAAATTCGTTATTTTGCAATTGCAATCGGATTGATTGTTGCAGTTGCTCCGTTGCTTTGGACAAAGTTTCTTGCAACATTCCATAAAAGAAGAATACTTGCTATTTATTTTCCTTCTGCGTTGAGTGAAGAAGTTTACAGAGATATTATCTATCAGCAGCAAAGGGGAGTAAATGCTATTGGTTCCGGAATGTTCTGGGGCGACGGTCTTTTTAAAGGGACCTATACTCAGTCTGCTGCCGGTGTACCTGTTAACGAAAGCGATATGGTATTCACTGTTGTTGGCGAAGAACTCGGCTTTGTTGGATGCATTGCATTGCTTGCCGTTTTTGCTTTTATAATTCTGAGAACCGTCTCAGTAGGAAAAATGTCGAGAAATCTTACCGGTAGCCTGATTTGCTTTGGTACTGCATTTATGATTGGTGCGCAGACAGTTATTAATATCGGAATGTGTCTTATGCTTCTTCCGAGTATAGGTATTACTCTTCCGTTTATGAGCGCAGGCGGTTCATCAAATCTTTGCGTTTATTTTGCAATCGGACTTGTAATGAGTGTTTACAGATTTAACTGTAACCGCGAACCGATAAATTTCAGGTTGACTCATATCAGTACTCCTTTCTCAGAAACTTAAGAATTTTAAAATCACAGAGACACATTGTTTCTGTGATTTTTTTATTACAATATCTTGACGCAATATTGGTTATTCTTCTTGACAAATCACCAAATATGGTATAAAATCAAATATAATTGTAATAATAGGTCATTATTGTTTTAAAACACAAAAACTGATTGGAGTGGAAACACAAGTGAGTGAGAATATTATTCAGTATGTCCTTGCTGCAAGCAACGGTGATACCGATGCAATGGCAAAGCTCTACTCAAAAACTTTAAAAGCTTCTTATTTTCTTGCTGATTTGCTCTGTGCAGGCGATGGTTCTGCATCGGAGATAACAAAAAAAGCATACGCGAAGGCTTTTTGCTCGATTGATAAGCTTAAGAAGCCCGAAGCGTTTGAAATCTGGATGAAACAAAACGTTGCATTGGTTTACAAAGAAACTCAAAAATTTGTTTTCGGCGATGCCGAAGCGGGTGCAACCGAATCATCATCAGACTTTCTTCCCGAAAATGTTCTTGAAAGCAAAGAGTCTTGTTTGAAGATTCTTGAAGCAGTTGCTTCTCTTAAGGCAGTTCTCAGAACGGCGCTCGTTCTTCATTATAACAACGGAATGCCCGTTCCGGTTCTTGCTAAGTTTCTTGGTGTGTCCGAAAGCACGGCAAATGCTCTTCTCGGTAAAGCACGTGCGGAGATTCTTGCATTCTGCGGTATTGAAGCATCATCGGAGCATACCAAGTCATTGCCCGTGTTAACAAGAATCTTCCAATTCAAGTCCGTTGAAACATCAATCGAAAATACTGATGTAAGAGATATCTTTATCTATGCGATTGATGCTTATGAATCCTCGAAGCCTGCTGTTGAGAATTCAGAAGCGGCAGAACCCGAAACATTTGTTGAGGTAAAGGACTCTGAAACACCTGATGAGCTTGAGGTTCCTGCTGAAGATGTTTCAGAAACTGAAGAAAAAATTGATACGACTGATGAAGTTGTTTCGGATAATATCATTCAGTTCAAAAAGGAAATCAATGATATTCTCGATGCGGAAAACAAATCCGACAATGAGTCTGATATTAAAAAAGCTGAGCAGACGGATGAAGATGATGAAATTGATGTTCCCACTTTTGTGGTTTCAGATGCAGTTCCTTCAGTTTCAGAAGAAACGCTCAATAATTTTGCGGCTGATGATAAGCCTTCAAAGCCTGCACCTGAGAAACCAAAGTTTAAGATTAATCCCAAATTTCTCGGTATTGCAGCAGCGCTTCTTGTTGTTATAATTGTTATCGTTGCAATCGCATCGGGTTCGGATAAACCTGATACAGGAAAAACATCTGGAACTGACACTAATAATATTTCAACAACTGTTGCTCCCGTTTCGGGAAGCGGATATCAGTTCGTTGAGGGTGGTTTTGCCGAATGCGAAGAGATCGTATATCTTGACGAAAATTGCTGTTACTTTAAATCAAAGACCACCGGCAAATACGGTCTTATCGATTATCAGGGTAATGTTATCCTTCAGCCTTATTATGACGGCTTTGACAGATGCACAAGCAGTGTAAGAGATTATTACGGTACAGGCAGCTACCACAGCCTTGTTAAGTACGGCAACGAATCATATGAATTCACTATTCTTGACGGAGTTGTAACCGTTTCACAGACTCCTCACTCGGCTCACACTATTGATACAACCCAAAAGCTTGACGGCGTTTCATATGATGAGCGTGACCGTTATTTCGAAGGCTATGCAGCTGCAAGAAAAGACGATAAATGGGGATATGTAAGCCAGGAAAATGATAAGAAAGTTATCAAGTACGAATATGAAGCAGTCAATGAGCTTCAGCTTGGCGAATCTGCATCCTGCGATTATTGCAGACCTGTTTCCAACGGCCTGATTCCTGTTAAGAAAGACGGTAAGATGGGCATTATTAACCTTAAGAATAAAGAGGTTGTACCTTTCGATTATTCCAATATTATGCCCGGTGATAACGGTGTGTTTATTGCTTGTAAAGACGGTGTATGGGGTGTAATTCTTGTTGGCGATGCTGTTTCATCATTCAAGGGCGTCAACATCAGCGTTATTGAGCAGGAGCCTTCAAGCGATGTTGATGCATCCGAGGATACAACACTTGGTAAATATAAGGTAACGTCAGATGATGGCGCAAACATCAGAAACGATGCAGGTGCTGAATATGATCTTGTTGGCGAACTTGCTTACGGTGATGTTGTTATCGGATATGCAACCAAGGATGCCGAAAACGGTAACGAATGGCTTTGCATCAAGTATAAGGGCGAATATGCTTGGGTTGCTATGAGTAATCTTAAGTCTGTAGAATAAATTATATTTTCCGCAGCCGTCATTTTGGCGGTTGCGGAATGATTCGAATTTAATAATGAAGCTGTGACGGGGAAGAATTCTTCGCTTGCTTATCAGAGAGAAGATCGGTTTGCTGAGACGGTCTTTAGGCATAAAAGCGGATTAAGGCCGCCCTTTAGCTCTGCCGCGATGAGCGGCGGCGTTGCCTGCGTTAAAGGTATTGAGAGGTGCAGATGCACAATTTGGGTGGTACCGCGGCTGAATGCCGTCCCATTGCCGAATTGCTGAATTGCACCCTTTTTTATTTTATTGATGTAAATTTACGGAGCAAAAAGCTCCATAGGAGGATTTTTTTATTATGAAATGGATGGGACTTAACGAAATCAGAGAAAAATATCTTGCATTCTTCGAGTCAAAAGACCATTTGAGAATGCCCAGTTTTTCGCTTGTACCTCAGGGCGATAAGAGCCTTCTTCTTATCAATGCCGGTATGGCACCTTTAAAAAAATATTTTACAGGCGAACTTACTCCGCCCAGAAACAGAGTAACAACTTGCCAGAAGTGTATCCGTACACCTGATATTGAGTCTGTTGGTATTACTGCCCGTCACGGCACTTATTTTGAAATGCTCGGTAACTTCTCGTTCGGTGATTATTTCAAGAAAGAAGCAACAAGATGGGCATGGGAATTCTGCACTGAAGTTATGGAAATGCCCAAGGACAGAATTTATATCAGTGTTTATCTTGAAGATGACGAAGCTTTTGACATCTGGACAAAGGAAATCGGTATTCCCGAGGACCATATGGTCAGATTCGGCAAGGCTGATAACTTCTGGGAGCATGGCGCAGGTCCTTGCGGTCCTTGCTCAGAGCTTTATTTTGACAGAGGTGAAAAATACGGCTGCGGTTCACCTGACTGTAAAGTAGGTTGTGAATGCGACAGATATATTGAATTCTGGAATCTTGTTTTCACCCAGTTTGATAACGACGGTAACGGAAATTATTCAAAACTCAAGAGCTGCAATATTGACACAGGTATGGGTCTTGAGCGCCTTGCCTGCATTATGCAGGATGTTGACAACATCTTTGAAGTTGATACCGTTCAGAATATTATGAAGCACGTTATGGAAATTTCGGGTATCAAATATCACGAGAATGAAAAGAATGATATTTCACTCCGTGTTATTACCGACCATATCAGAAGCACAACCTTTATGATCGGCGACGGAGTTATGCCTTCAAATGAGGGCAGAGGATATGTTCTTCGCCGACTTCTCAGAAGAGCTGCACGCCACGGCAGACTTCTCGGTATTCAGGGTACGTTCCTTTCCGAAGTTTGTGAAACGGTTATCAAGGAAAATGCAAACGCATATCCCAACCTTGTTGAAAAGCACGACCTTATCGTAAAGGTTATCAGAGCAGAAGAAGAAAGCTTCAACAAGACAATTGACACAGGTCTCAGCCTTCTTGAAAATATAATTGCAAACACAGAATCAATGGTGCTCAGCGGTGCCGATGCATTCAGACTTCAGGATACCTTCGGATTCCCCATTGACCTCACAAAAGAGCTTCTTGAGGAAAAGGGTATGAGCGTTGATATTGATGAATACAAGCGCCTTTATGCAGAGAGCAGAGCAGCTGCAAGGGCTGCCCGTAAGGATGCAGGTGCAGAGGCATGGAAAGGCGGTCAGGCATCGCTCAAGGATGTTGAATCAACCGAATTCCTCGGCTACACTGATTACGCCTGCAATGCAACCGTAAAGGCAATTATTGCAGACGGTGAAAGAGCAGACGTTGTAACCGCGGATTCGAATGCCGTTCTTGTTCTTGATAAAACAGCCTTCTACGGCGAAAGCGGCGGTCAGGTTGGCGACAAGGGTATAATTAAAACTGCAAATGCAACCTTTGAAGTTACTGCAACCAACAAAACTCCCGACGGCATAGTTCTTCATATCGGTAAAATTATCGGCGGCGATTCAATTTCTGTTGGTGAAAACGTCAGCGCAGAAATTGACGTTGCATTAAGAGAAAAAACAATGAGAAACCACACGGCTGCTCATCTTCTTCAGGCGGCTCTCCGTGAAGCACTCGGCTCGCACGTTGAGCAGGCAGGTCAGCTTGTAAATGAAACTGCAATGAGATTTGACTTTACTCATTTCTCTGCGCTAACTGCAGATGAGCTTGCATCGGTAGAAAATAAAGTTAATGAAATTATTCTTTCCGCAATGCCCGTAACAAGCGTTGAAATGCCTATTGAAGAAGCAAAGAAGCTTGGTGCAATGGCACTTTTCGGAGAGAAATACGGTGACGTTGTAAGAGTTGTCAGAGCAGGCGAATTTTCAACAGAGCTTTGCGGCGGTACACACGTTGACAACACGAGCAAGCTTGGTCTTTTCAAGATTGTATCAGAATCATCCGTTGCTGCCGGTGTCCGCAGAATTGAAGCTGTAACGGGTTACGGCGTTCTTAACTATATCACAAAGAATAATGCTCTTATTTATAACACTGCTGCCGCAATGAAGCTTGCAAACGTAAGCGAGCTTGAGAAGAAGGCAAATTCTCTTGTGGCTGACCTTAAGGCAAAGGAAAAAGAAATCGAGCAGCTTCGCACAGAGCTTTCACAGCTTAAGACTGGCGATCTTATGGGTAATGCAGTTGACGTTAACGGTGTAAGCCTTGTTTTGACCACCGTTGAGGGCGTTAATCCCGGTGATCTTCGTTCAATGTGTGATAAGGTTAAGGAAAACGACAATGCAGTTGCTGTTATCTGCGGTGTAAACGGTGCAAGTGCAAACTTTGCTTGTGCTTGCGGTAAGGCTGCAGTTGCCAAGGGTGCACACGCAGGCAATATCGTAAGAGAAGTATCTAAGCTTGCAGGCGGTTCAGGCGGCGGCAGACCCGATAGTGCAATGGCAGGTACAAAGGATGTTTCCAATGTTGCATCGGCTATGAATGCGGTTGCTGATATTGTAAAAGGAATGCTTAAATAATAAAAGGGAGTGTATTTATGGACTGCATTTTCTGTAAAATAATCAAGGGTGAAATCCCTACAACAAAAGTGTATGAAGACGATAAGGTTATCGGTTACAATGATATTGAGCCTCAGGCTCCCGTGCATATTCTTGTAATTCCCAAGGAGCATATTGTTTCT
>JAZNHM010000032.1:0-18955 GCA_045576955.1 Acutalibacteraceae bacterium
ATTTTTTCTTTGTTTG
Organism: Acutalibacteraceae bacterium; assembly: GCA_045576955.1. Lineage (GTDB taxonomy): Bacteria > Bacillota > Clostridia > Oscillospirales > Acutalibacteraceae > CAG-177. Next base: position 17 of record JAZNHM010000032.1, read on the forward strand.
CAAAAAGAACATCCTTATTCCAGCAATCACCAAGATTAATTATTTCACCTGTTGCGCCGGGATAATCAGGGTCAAGAGTGTGGGGTGACGTGCCGTCACAAACACTTACCCTCAGCGACGGAAAAATTATTCCGTCAAGTGATTCCGGGTCTGAAGAACAATAAATTCTTTCACAATCAATATCTCTTTTTTCCATTTCTTCCGCAATTTTTTTCATAAGCGAAGATTTTCCCGTACCCGGTCCGCCTTTTATTATATAAGTATACTGTCCCTCTATTTTCGGAGTAAGCTGATTAAAGCAGGAAAAGAATCCGTTTTTGCCGCTTGAACCGAGAAAATATGCCTCATTCATTCTCATACCTCCGTATGGTTTATTTATTATCAATTTATTCAGAAAGTTTCAATTTGTTAAAAAATATATGCAAAAAGAGGGCCGTTTTTTCTAAAATAAAGAGATTTCATAAAAATTTCACTTGATATTATTATAATTATATTATATAATGTATTGGTAACGATAATGGCAGAAGAGCTTTCTTTTGGTCATGTGGCGTGTGGGTCCTGTGCGACAAGGCACCGTGAACCATGTCAGGCGGGTGAACCGAGCAGCATTAAGCGGGCAGTCTTGTGCGCCACAGTCCGCCTACCGCCATGTGACCAAGATAAAACTCTATTTTTATAAAGTAACCGCTGTTACTAAAGGAGTGAAAAGAATGTATCAGGCACTTTACAGAAAGTGGAGACCCAAGGACTTCGGTGACGTTTACGGTCAGCCCCACGTTACGAGAACTCTCCGCAATCAGCTCGAAAACGGCAGAATCTCTCACGCATATCTTTTCACGGGTTCAAGAGGTACGGGTAAAACTACCTGCGCAAAAATTCTTTCAAAGGCGGTTAACTGCCTGAATCCTGTTGACGGCAATCCCTGCAACGAATGCGAAATCTGCAGAGGAATCGAAAACGGCTCAATCCTTGATGTTATTGAAATCGACGCCGCCAGCAACAACGGTGTAGATAATATCCGTGATTTGCGCGAGGAAGCAAACTTCACTCCCGCAAACGCAAAATACAGAGTTTATATTATCGACGAAGTTCATATGCTCTCAATCGGAGCATTCAATGCTCTTCTCAAAACCCTTGAAGAGCCTCCCTCACACGTTATTTTTATTCTCGCAACAACAGAAATCCACAAGCTGCCGTCAACCATTCTTTCAAGATGTCAGCGTTTTGATTTCAAAAGAATCGCTCCTGAAGATATCACCGCAAGGCTGATGTATGTTGCGGAAAAAGAAAATGTCAATCTCACATCAAACGCTGCAAGTCTTATAGCAAGAATTGCGGACGGCGGTATGAGAGACGCACTTTCTCTTCTCGACAGATGCTTTGCAATGGGAACAGACATCGACGAAAACACTGTCAGCGATGCGGCAGGCATTGCAGGCACCGTTCATCTTTTCTCGTTCTCGGAATTTGTTGCAAAGGGAGATTTCACAAGTTCGCTCAAACTTGTTTCAAAGCTCCACAGCGAAAGCTGTGATATCGACAGCCTCTGCACTGAGCTAACTCTTCATTTCCGTAACCTGATGGTGGCAAAAACCGTCGGTGACTGCGAAGGACTTATTGTTTGTTCAAAAGACGAGCTTGAAAAAATAAAAGAAAGAGCATCACAGCTTAAACTTTCAAAAATTCTTTCTTGCATTGAAGTGCTTGAACAGACAGCTAAAAATATAAAGAACGCCGCCAACAAGAAAATACAACTTGAAGCGGCAGTAATAAAAATGTGCGCTCCGTCAGCATCCTCGGGCGAAGGAATTTCCGCAGACCTTGAGGAACGAATCAGCTCAATCGAAGAAAAGCTTGCATTAATTCAGTCGGGAGCAGTCATAAGTTCAGCACCCGTTCAGAATAATACACAGCTTGAACCCCAGCCCTATATTCCCGAAGCAAAACCCGCGGAAGCTCCGAAGCCCGTATTTCAGCCTGCTCCTTCCGCACCCGCTGCGGTTAAAGAAGAAGTAAAAGTTGAAACACCCGAAGCTCCGCCTGCACCCTCCGTACCTGCCGAAGCTGCCGATATTCCCGACGGTAACTTTGATAACTGGGCGGATGTGCTTGAAAAAATTATGAAATACGATATGCCGCTTTTCGGAATCCTTGCAAATTCCAAGGCATCAATTAAAAACGGCAGAATCATTATTCATTCGGAAAATCCGACTCTCTTTGATTTTATCTGCACCGATACTCACTCAAAAGAGCTTGCAAGAGCCGTTTATGAGGTTATGGGCAGAAAAATGAAAATCGCGGTTTCAAATAACGATAAACCCAAAGCAGAAACAAGTCCTTTGGAAAATCTGAAGGCAAAAATAAATAATTTCAATAATAACTGATATTGGAGGATATATAAAATGAAAGCAAGAATTCCCGGCGCTCCCCAGGGCGGCAATATGATGAAAAAGATTCAGGAAATGCAGGAAAATATGACAAGAATCCAGCAGGAAGTTGAAGCAACCGAATTTTCCTCAACAGTCGGCGGCGGCGCAGTTGAAGTTGTTGTCAACGGTGCTCACGAAGTAACCGCAGTCAACCTCAAGCCCGAGGTTGTTGACCCCGATGATGTTGAAATGCTTCAGGACCTCATTATCTCCGCATTCAACGAAAGCATCCGCAAGGCAAACGAAGCTATGGAACAGGGAATGGAAAAGGCTAAAGGCGGCCTTTCAATCCCCGGTCTGTTTTAATGAGCGGCTATACTCCGTCTCTCGAGCAGCTTATTGAGCAGTTTGCAAAATTACCGTCAATAGGCAAAAAAAGTGCGCAAAGGCTCGCATTTTATGTTTTGGATATGAGCGATGCCGAGGCACAAAAATTTACGGACACAATTCTTAATGCCCGCAAATCAATCAAAAGATGTAAAATCTGCTGTAATCTGACCGACGGTGAGGTATGCGGCATATGCTCATCGCAGTCAAGGGATAAATCGACAATCTGCGTTGTTGAGGATCCGCGCGATGTTATTGCAATCGAGAGAACCCATGAATATAACGGACTTTATCATGTGCTTCACGGAGTTATTTCTCCGATGAATGACATTAATCCCGAGGATATCTGTATAAAAGAGCTGATTTACCGCCTTGAGGACGATACGGTCAAGGAAGTTATTATGGCAACCAACCCGACTGTTGAAGGCGAAGCAACGTCGATGTATATTTCAAGGCTGATAAAGCCGATTGGCGTTAAAGTCAGCAGACTTGCTTACGGTGTGCCCGTTGGCGCAGACCTCGAATACGCGGATGAATTCACTCTCATAAGAGCGATTGAGGGAAGAAATAATCTTTAAAAAATCGTTCTGCGTTCCGAATTCTGCATTCTGCACTCAAAAAGTTTTCCACTTTTTTATCCTTTTCCACATCTGAGTTTTCCACTTCTTAACATTGTAAAAAAATGACAAGTGTAAAACTAAAAGTTATTAACTAATAAAAGTTAATATTTTCCGTTAAAAATTCTTTATTTTTCAACGGTTTCAAAAGTTATACCATATTTCCACGCACTCTACTATTACTACTATAATTATGATAAGATATGCATTCAATATATACGGCGAAAACCGAAGTTTTCGATTTTCTGCCGTCAGCTTTGCAGAAATTGAGTGAATAATTTTTTTCTGCTATTTCCACTCTAAGGAGGAACACCAAATGAAAATTATATGCAACACGCTTGAACTTTCCGAGGCTTGCCAGAATGTTCAGAGAGCTGCTTCAACCAAGACTGCCATCCCCGCAATCGAAGGTATCCTGATGGTTGCAAAGGAGGGTACTCTTACTCTCACCGGCTATGACCTTGAAATGGGAATAACAACTTCAATTCCCGCAAGAATTGAAGAAGAAGGTGAGCTTGTTCTTAATGCCCATATGTTCAGCGAAACCCTCAGAAAACTGCCCGACGTCAACGTCAGCATTGACAGCGACGCAAGACATATTGCAACAATTTCGTGCGGTGAATTTGAATCAACTCTTATCGGAATTTCTGCTGAAGAATATCCCGACCTTCCTTCGGTTTCGGGCGGATATCCCATTACCGTAAAGCAGGAAATCCTCAAGGATATGATAAGAAAAACTATTTTTTCCGCCGCAATCAAAGACAGTAAGATTGTTCATACCGGTATCAAGTTTGAAATTGAAGAGAATCATATCAGACTTATTGCCGTTGACGGCGTGCGTCTTGCAATCAGAAATGAAAATATCAGCTATGAGGGCGAAAATCTTTCATTTGTTGTTCCCGCAAAAACACTTTCGGAAGTAACAAAGCTTATGAATGATGACGATGCGGATGTTACTCTCGGCGTTGGCAAAAGACACATCATCTTTGAAGTTAACGGCTATAACATAATTTCACGTCTGCTTGACGGCGAATTCCTTAACTACAAGGCTGCTATTCCCTCGGCAACAAAGACTGTTGTTAACGTTAACACAAGAAGTCTTATCGACAGTATTGACAGAACTTCGCTTATCATCACCGATAAAATCAAAAGCCCTGTCAAGTGCATTTTCGGCGACAATCTTATCAGAATTTCGAGCATTACTTCTCTCGGTACTGCAAACGACAGAATTGCCGCTTCGATTGACGGTGAAGGCTGCACAATCGGCTTTAACAATAAATATATGCTTGATGCACTTAAGGTTTGCGACACAGACGAAGTAAGAATTATGCTCAACGGACCCGTTGCGCCCATTCTTATCGTGCCCAACGAAGGTGATTCATTCATATTCCTTATTCTTCCCGTGAGGCTGAAAAATGAAGATTAAAGTAAAAGTTGCCGAAAAAAGGCAGGTTACAAAGAAAATAGACACCGATTTTATCAGACTTGACTCTTTTCTTAAGATGTGCGATGCAGTCCAGACGGGCGGCCACGCAAAAATAGTTATTCAGGAAGGTGAAGTCAGGGTAAACGGTGAAGTCTGTACCCAGAGAGGCAAAAAGCTCCGTACAGGCGACAAAGCAGAGTTTGAAAACGTTGTTTATAACGTTGAATAAATGCAGAATGTAAAGTGCAGAATGCAAAATGATGGGTCGCTTCGCTCCGAATTAATAATTGGTCATAGGCGGAGCCTATCCTTAATTTTACATTTTGAATTTTGATCTTTGCATTTTCAAAGGGGGAATGGTAAAAGTTGATAATTAAATACCATTCCGCAAAAAAATTCAGAAATATTGATTTTGTTGAATTTGAACCGCATCCCGAAATGAACATCATTTACGGAGAAAACGGTCAGGGCAAGACGAATATTATAGAAAGCATCTGGCTTCTGACGGGATTTTACAGCTTCAGAGCGCGAAAAAATGCTCAGCTTATTCAGCAGGGCAGTGATGAAGCTGAAATCTGCGACAGATTTTATTCACATATGCGTGAACAAAATGCCGTTATGAAAATCAATAAGAAAAAAGAAATAACCCTCAACGGAATCAAAGAAGAATCCCCGAGAGTTATGATGGGCAAATATTATGCCGTTGTTTTTTCACCTGCAACGCTCGGATTGGTGCAGGACGGACCCGGCGAAAGAAGAAAGATGCTTGATATAGCATTGAGCCTTATAAAGCCGAATTATGCGGTGCTGATGTCAAGATATTTGAGGGTGCTCGACCAGAGAAACGCTCTGCTCAAAAAAATGGGCGAGCGAAGCTTTGAAAATGATTACATAATGCCGTGGGATACTGAGCTTGCAAATCTCGGCGCAAAAATTATCAAGTACCGCCTTGATTATATTGAAATGCTCTCTAAAATTTCAACGGAAATTTATGAAGGCATCAGTTCAGGCAGAGAAAAATTCTCTTTTCATTATGATTTTTCCCCGGAAAACATCAGTGAAGAAGAAATAAAAGCAAAGCTTATTGCCGATATAGAAAAATCAAGAGATGCCGACCTTAAAAGGCTGTATACAAATGCAGGTCCGCATACTCACGACCTTGTTCTGAATTTAAACGGCAGAGATGCGCGTGTTTTCGGCTCTCAGGGTCAGCAGAGGTCGTGTGCGCTTGCGCTCAAACTCGGCGAAGCATCGATTATAGAAACCGTAACGGGAGAAAGCCCCGTTGTGCTTCTTGACGATGTTATGAGCGAGCTTGACGAAAGCAGACAGACTTTTATATTAAATTATCTCGATAACTGGCAGGTTTTCATCACCTGCTGTGACCCGTCAACTCTTCTGCGCTCCAAAAGGGGAAAGGCATTTGAGGTTGTCGAGGGTAAAATAAGTGAAATGGAGTAAATTATGTATCTTCATCTCGGAATGGATAAGGTTATCACTTTTGATGAAATAATCGGAATTTTTGACCTTGATACAACCACCGTTTCCAAGCGCACAAGAGATTATCTTGCGAAAGCGGAAAAGGCGGGAATAGTTGAAAATGTTTGCTACGATATTCCGAAATCATTTATAGTATGTAGGGATAAAAAGGGCAACGAAAAGGTTTATATTTCGCAGATTTCATCCTCAACTCTTCTCAAAAGAACGGGATATGTTGATTCTCTTAATAATGTATGAAAAAAAGGACGGTTTTTACACCGTCCTTTTTTAAATGCAAAGTTCAAAATGCAGAATGCAATTTATTTAGAATATTATGTTGAACCAATAATCAATAATCGTGAAGAGCATTGCGAAGAATTCTTTCAGACCGAGGTCTTTGAGAAGATTGTCAATTTCGTCGATAATAATAAAATTATCAAGCGGAGATTTCGCCTCGGAGCTGATGATTTCGTTGCTCTCTTCAACGGGGTCGCCGTTATCGAGCGTAAAATACTGTGTTCTGTATCCGAGCGGTGTAATTGTGGAGATTGTGTAGCATATTGTAAGCGAAATCGCTTTTGCGCTGACTTTAGGAATTTCACCGCTTACGGGAATTTCAATGCTTTCGCCCGGTGCAAGTTCGGTCATAGGATTGATTTTGAATTCAAGGTCTGCACCGTCGCAGTAAATTGCCGAAAGTTTTACGGTATTGTTGAGACAGCAGTTTGTGACAACAAGTGTATCAGTATCCGAAAGTATACCCGGCTGACATCCCTTGAACTGTGCAAAAACGCTTGATGAAGGGTTAGAAGTATCCCTGAACTGTGGATAATTCGGGTCGCTGTAAACATCGGTGATTCTGTCGGTGAAAAGTGTTGTCATCATAAGGGTGCGGGTGTAATTATCCCAATAGGTCATTCCGTGGTAAAGACCGTTGATGAACCAGGTGTTGTCGGGCAGATATGCGGTTGAAGCATCAATATTCATCGCGGGCGAAACCTTGAGCTTGCCGCCGCAAGGATTTTTCTGAACGTAACCGTCTGAAAATCTTGAGCCATAAGGAGCACAGGTTGCGCCGGTTGAAGCCGCAGTTGTGATAATTCCGTCGGAATCTTCATTGAGACCCGTAACAATTCTGTTGCCCGTGCCTGCAATGATAGTGATATTCATTCCATTTTCAATGCATTCGGTAAGCTTTTCGCCGACCTTGGGAAGAATTTCATAGTGGAAACGATTGCTCTTTTCAATCAGCGGAGCGCTGTCTGCATATCTGAGAAGAGTATTTTTTGCATACTCATATTTATCCGTCGGAACAAAGTCCCAAAGACTGCCCCAATAACCGATTGTTGGGAAAATAACGGGTATAAGCTCTTCAAAAATAAGGTCGATAAATCCGAATTGCTGAGCCTTGAAAAGCCAGTTGATATCCTCTTCGGTGCGTGTTCCGTGTTCAACAAAACGAACGAGACATTCTTCGTCAAAAACAATGTTATTCATCAGCGCATTATATGCAATTCCTGCGCCGCCGATTGCGGGAACGGTTATAACAGCATTGTCAACATCATTTTTCCAGCCGTAAAGGGTGAGGTATGTTGCTGTAACCTGACCGCCGTGGCTGACAGCAAGAAGATTGACCTTATCCTTGCCTGAATGGTTTTTTACATCCTGAATAAGTTCGTCAAGCATACCTGCACAGACTTCCGAACCCATTCTGAAATCGCAGGTGAAATTATAAATATTTTCGTGGCCGATATATTCCGCAAATTCCTCCGCCATTTCCTGCTCCTGACGGTGGTCGCCGTTGGGGTGAGTGATCATAAGATTTGCGTTATTCAGCTCTTCGGCAGTAGAAACTGTTCTTTCGATGGGGTAAACGCTTGTACCGTCGGGGTTGCAGCGGAGTTTTTCAAAAAGACCGTTGATTTCTTCGCCAACGGTTCTGCCGATAATTTCGGCGTTGCCAATAGTCAAAGCACCGAGACCGATGCCGAGGTCGATGATTCTGTTGAGAACGCGGTCAATAACCTCGTCCATATTAAGACCCCATACAACCTTTTCTTCAACGGGGTCGTAGAGAGATGATGAGCTGTAACCGGGAACAATGATGAGGGGATATTCCGATAATTCTTCTTTGTCAAATTCAACCGATGCCGAGAATGCAACCGCACAGGTTGAAAAAACAAGCAGAATGGAAATCAAAACGGAAATAATTTTCTTCATTGATATCAACCTTTCCAATTTTATGCTTTTATGATAACATATATATTTTCAAAAAACAATATTAAATCAAAGCTCCGTTTAATCTGTAGATTTCAATTGCTTTGAGCATAAATTCTTCCGTAACGTCAAAATGCTCTGCCAAATCCCAGATTTCTTTAATGCCGTTTTTAAGCGCATCAGTCAGCTCCCTTACGGGAACAAGCTTCAAAGCCGCCCATCTGTCCGCTTTCTTTTCCTGCTTTCCGCGGACCTCAAGGGGCGAATATGCGTTATAAAATGCAAGTGTTTCGCAGTGACCGATTTCGTGGGCAATGTGCACCCTCTCCTCAGCCGTTGTTTCTATCTCAAACGGGTCAATTCCTATGTAGCATCTGCCCGACGGAGTTCTGACCGAAACAGACGATGTTTCGGGTAAATCGCAGCAGATGATTTCCGTCCCGTTTTTTTCCGCAATTTCATAAAGCTCACTTGTTCTCGTTTTTTTCCGCCTCCCTTGCTTCAATGTATTTTGCAAAAGCAACAACCTCCTGCCACATTTCGTCGGTCACTTCTCCCGCGCCCGAAAAAAGAGCAACTTTTGCTGCTTCAATATTATTTATTTGTTTTTCTTCCGTTTCATTTCCGTTGAGATAGTCGATAGAAACGTCAAAAATCTGTGCCAGGCACGAAAGCGTTGACACAATCGGGGTCTGGAATCCCGTTTCCCATTTGCTTATCATAACACGGTCCGTTTTAAGACCGAAACGGCTGTTGAGCTTTTCTGAAAGCTCTGTCTGAGTCATCTTATTTTCTTTTCTGAGTGCCTTTATTTTTTCTCCGAGCATTTCACTCACCTCAATAGAGTGGCGGGAGTAATCCGAACTGTGTTTTCTATCGGATGATTTCCGCCTTTTTTTCGTTAAAATACTTGCAAATCCTGACGCCTTTCAATCCCGAAACGCCGAAAAGCGTTTAAAAGACTCGCTTTCAGGCATAGTTCGGATTGCTCCCGTCACTCTTAGATAGTATCATATATGTTTCGTAAACGCAACATATTTTTTAAAAAAATTTCAAAAAGGTGTTGACAACGACAATATTTGTCGCTATTATAGAAGTTGTCGAGTACGACACATATATATGAGGGTGAGAAGAAACAATTATTTTTTTGTTCTTTTGTGTGTCGAATACGAAACAATTAATATAAAAAGGAAGTGAAAAAGCAATGGACAGAAGTATTTTAACGGAAAACACGGAAATTCCCGTAACGGAAATCAGAAAACAGCTTGAATATGCGAGAGTAGTGTGCGGAGATTTGTTAAATCATTTTTCCTTTAAAAACTTAAAAAGCTGTTGCTGCGAATCCGAATTAAATTCAACAGAAACAAAGCTTTCAATGCTTCTTGATTTTATCAGCGATGCAAGCTGCTGGTGCAATATGCTCGAAATGAATCAGAAATTAATTGAAAAGCTGAATAAGGAGGAAGAAAAATGAGAGAGTTAATAGTTGATTTTAATCTTGAAAACCCGCTTTGCGGCGGAGCGGAAGCCGGATATATCGGCGAACATAATGCAACAACGTTGATTGTAAAGCCCGGCGAAGAGATACTTGCCACGGGTTGCGCAAGCTATGCAGTTGTGTTTCTCACAAGGGGTGAGGTTTACAGGTCAGAATTTTTTGAACCTGCCGACGAATTCAGAATTGAACTCGGCGCACATCTGACCCGTGATTTTTATCTGAATCTTCAGATTGAAGGATATTCTGAAGAAAATGATATGATTTATAAGAGTCCGATGGTAACAAAGATTCAGTTTATGCCGTCAATCAACGGTGATAAAACCGAATTCGACGAAACAGAATATAAGCTTTATACTCAGGTTTCAAACAACACCAAATCAAGGCATCAGCATGATAATTCCGATGTTATCAATGAATTGAGCGAATCAGACGGCAAGCTTCTTTACAAGGGAAATCCCATTCAGGCCGGTATGAGAACAAAGAGCGTTGAGCTGTCATATGAAAACAGTGATGTTGATTTTTACTACTTAAGCTCGGACGGTAACGTAATGTCTATTGTTACTTATGCCCCGGATATCAGTTCAATTATGCCTGCCGATGCGGAAATTCAGAAAATTGAGTTTCAGATTTACAGAGAAGATTGCCCCGAATGGCTCGATTCAAGAGAAATGTCACTTTTAGATGCTTCAAAGCCCTGCATTGTCAGTATGTACAAACCGTATTATGACGAAGAAATGTGTGCAACGGTGTTCTGCAAAATTAAATCTATCTCAGGAACCAATAAATTCGTCGAATATATAAATGCTTATCTGCTCCAAAAAGTCAGAATAACTTATATCGAAAATTCGGTGGATTAATATGAGCGAAATAACTCTTACCGAAATTGAGCACCGTCTGATTCAGGCAGAAGAAAACATAAAAGAGCTTTTCGGAAAGTTCAACGGAATCGATAAATCGCTTGTTGCAACAACAACAACTCTTAACACTCTGCTTGCCCTTGTCGGCGAGCTGAAAGCGGCGATTGAAGAGCTGAAATCAAGGCGCTCAACGCTCTGGGATAAGCTTGTTTTTGCACTTATCGGTGCAGTGGCAAGCGCGGCAGTCACACATTTTACAGGAGGATGAATATGAGAGAAGAAACAAAAAGAATCATCACGGATATTGCGGAAAGGGCATTAAAAACATTTTTACAGGCGTTTTTATCGTCTGTTTCAGTTGATGTTCTGCTCGGGGTAACAGATTTTGATGCATTCAAAAAAGTAGGAATTTCGATGCTTGTTGCCGCCCTTGCGGCAGGAATTTCCGCAGCGTGGAACGGCACGGTTAAAATGCTCACTCAGGGAGGTGAATGCCGATGAAGACAAGTAAAGGACTCGTTCAGTATGCGTATGCACAGAAAGGAAAACCCTATTGGTATGGCACCTTCGGCAACACCGCAACCGCCGATCTGCTTCAGATGAAAAAGGGGCAGTATCCCGCGCATTATCAGTATGAAAGAATGGAAAAGTATAAATCCGAAATCGGAGAAAGAGTGCACGACTGTGTCGGTCTTATCAAAGGCTATCTCTGGAGTGATACCCCCGAAAGCAAGCCCGTCTATAATTCGTCGCAGGATGTTTCCGCGAACGGAATGCTCCTAAAATGCAGGGAAAGAGGAAGAATCTACACTCTTCCCGAGATTCCGGGCGTGCTTGTTTTTATGCCGGGTCACGTTGGAATTTACGTCGGCGGAGGCAGGGTAATTGAGGCGCGCGGATTCTATTACGGCGTTGTTGAAACCGATGTAAGAGAAAGACCGTGGGAAAGCTGGGGCAAATGCCCGTGGATAAAATATCCCGCCGCTTCAAGGTATTTTGCCGTTTGCGGAAAGGACGAAACATCGATTGTTGATGCGCTCAAGTCAATCGGCGAAAACAGCGCATATTCCGCCCGCAAGCAGATTGCAAAAGCCAACGGAATCGAGGACTATATGGGCACTGCAAAACAGAACATCAAACTGCTTTCGCTTCTTAAGCAGGGCGAGTTAATCAAACCCGAAAGGGCATACACCGACTAAAATTTTTATTGCAGACAGACAGATTGCGTGGTATAATTTTCCCGTAAGCTGTCTGTCTTATTTGTATTTTACAACTGTTTATGTACGATAAAACGGACAAAAAAGATTAAGGAGAGGCAAAAAGAATGAAAAAAGTACTTGCAATTGTTCTCAGTATTGCGCTGATGTTCAATCTCGGTGCAACCGCGCTCGCAGGCTATGACGCACCCAAACTCACTCAGGCTCAGTGGGATGAAATTTATTCATCGCTCAGCGACGAAAACACTCTTCCGATGCTCAATGTCGGCGCAAAAGCTGGCGAAGTGAGCCTTTGCTGGCACGCAGATGCTGAAAAAGCCGATGCAAAGGTAAGAATTTCCGAAAATTACTCAATGTCGGATGCAAAAACATTCACAGGCGAAAAGACAGAAGCCGAAACCGAAGAGCAGGTAGTTTGCCGTGTTGATATCACGGGTCTTGAAGAAAACACAACCTACTATTATCAGTGGTATACCGAAAACGGTTGGAGTGAAAAGTGCAAATACGAAACCAAGTCATTCACCGACCATAAGGCGCTCGTTATAGGCGATATTCAGATTGGCGGACAGACCGAGGATTCAACCGTGCAGTCGATGAACGGCTTCACATGGAACAACGTTCTTGCTGAAGCGCTCGAAAAGAATCCCGATGTCAGCTATCTCGTATCCCCAGGCGATAATACCTCAACCGGCAAAACCGCGGACGAATGGCAGACTCTTCTTATGCCTCCCGCATTGAGAAGCCTTCCCCTTGCGCTCGCTATCGGTAATCACGATAAAAAGGGAATGATGTATAACTACTACACAAACATGCCCAACGAATTTTTCGGCGAATATTTTGAGGGTCTGGACAGAGATTTCTGGTTCCGCCACGGCGACGTGCTTTATCTTGTGTTTGACGCTACCTCGGCATCCGCCACAGACCATATGGCGATGGCAAAGGAAGCTGTTGAAAAGAACCCCGATGCAAAATGGCGAATCGGCGTTATGCATCAGGCACTTAATGGTCCCGCATTCTGCGCATTCAGTGCCGAAACACAGATTCTTCTCAACGCAGTTTTCTCCCCGATTTTTGATACATATGATGTTGACCTTGTTCTGACAGGTCACAGCCACATTCAGGGACGCTCGAACTTTATGTATGAAAGCATGACAGTCGGCAAGGCTGAAAGCGGCAAGACCTACACTGACCCCCTCGGCACCGTTTATCTCAACACAAACGCTATCTGCGACCAGAACAGTTTTGAAGAATATGAATTCCTCAATCTTCCCTATGTAGCATACAGCTTCGGCAAAAACGACGTTACAACCTACACTACCCTCGATTTCAAGGGCGACACAATGGAAATCAAGACGATGAGGGGCGATAACAGCGAGATTCTTGATTCGCTCACCATCAAAAAGACCGACAATGACCACAACGATGACTCAATCTTCAAAAAGCTCCACCGCGTGCTTTACAAGGTTGTTGAATTCCTTGGCTGGGTTTACCTTGAAGGCGATAAAATCACCGTTGCCATCAGAGGCGGACATTTCTAATTGTTTAATGATTAATTTTAAGAAAATATGATATGAACAGAAAACAAAATTATATTTTCTTGATTATTAACTGAAAAAGCAACAAAGTCCTTTATTTCGGGCTTTGTTGCTTTTTGATTTATGTATTTTTTTCAAGAAACTCATACCACACATTGTCCGGCAAGCCGAGTTTCATTAATTCATTTGCCACTTCTTTTCCGCAACCGCAGCTGAATGACGGGAGCTTAAGAATATCCTTTTTATTTTCAAATTTAAGAATATCCCCTATGGTTTCATAACCGTTTCTGACTAAAATGTTGCCTGCTCTTATCGAAATATCAAGGTCATAGATTTTAATATCCTGATAATTCAGGTTTTCCATATTTGATGTTCCCTTTCGTATTTTTATTCTGCATAAATTTCTTTCAAATCGTCGAGTCTTAACAGCATCGGACTTCTGCCGCAAGCCGCACCTGTGTCAATGTCAATCCAGGTATCCGTAACAATTGCCCTGTCATTATACATCGACCCGTAATACAGAGTCGGAGTATGACCGAAAACCGTTATGATGTCGTCAAAATATCTTGCGTTGAGATTGGGTCTGTTCCAGATTAAATCATATGTTGAATATTCAGAAATCTTTTTGTTTTTATCGAATGAACCCAGACCGCTGTGAGTGAGAAGAAAATCCCTTCCGCCTGCAGTCACTGTTTCGTAAAGAGGAGCTTCGCGGAGATATTCAAAAATGTATTCTCTTTTCTTGTGTGACAGCGCATAAAGCTCGTCGAGGGTTGACTGACCGCCGTTTGAAATCCAGGTGTTGTATGTGCCAAGTTTTTGGTAAGTAAGGTTAGAAATTGATTCGTTGGTTATGTCGTCGCAGATAAAATCGCAAGCGAGCATCATCGCTTCGTGGTTGCCGAGAATCAGTTCAAAATTCGGCTGACCCATCATCCAGTTGAGCAGTTTTATCCCCTCGGGTCCTCTGTCAATCACATCGCCGAGCACAAAGCAGAAATCATCGTCGCAAAACCCAGCCTTCGCAAGCAAAGCCTTGAATTTTTCAAGCGGATATCCGTGAAGATCTGATGTTACATAAATCAATTTGACTCCCCCTTTGCAATATATTTTATATTATTAATAATCAACTATTCTTTTGCAATTTTTTCTATTCGTTCCATCATAAACTTAGCTTGATAAATCCCATGCTCAAAAGCAAGTTTATAATATTTATATGCTTCATGTATATTTGGTTCACAACCCCTGCCTATATACAATAAATTGGCATATATATATTCTCCTTCAGGTTTACCGTTTTTAGCTGATTTTCTGGCAAAACAATATGCCTTGTAATAGTTTTTTAGTTCCGGTTGTTGATAAAGCATCGCCAGATGGTGAGCAGAATGAATATCGCCTTGAGAATCAGCAAGTAAAAAATATTTTTCAGATAAATGCAAATCGGTTTTTAACATTCCGAATTCATACATAAATCCTAATATATATTGACAATAAACTTCACCTTGTTCTGCACCTATCAAATAATAATGTTTTGCTTTTTCAAAATCCACTTTGAAGCCATCACAACCATTGAAATAAATGTTTCCAAGCTCTTTTGCTGCCAGTGCATATGGGTGTTCACAATTAAGCGCATTATGAAAATGACAAGCCGCACGGAAAAAATCAGGTTTTATTTCATTTGACAGAACACCATTCTTATAGATCATTCCCATCTCATATTCTGCGGAAGGAGGAATATGTTTCATTGAATTGTATGTTTCTATCGCTTCGTTATATTTTCCGTAAGTGATATAAAATTTGGCAAGGTCTAATTTTGCAGTATCATTTCCTTTTTTTAAATAATCTTTATATAATTTTTCAACGTCATAGTAATCAAAATCGCAACCTCTTCCCATCCATTTCATATATGCAATGGTTTGCGCAGATTCACCATTTAAAACTGCCGCTTTACTATGAAAGTCAAAAGCTTTTTCATATGATTGCTCACCATATAAAGCAACCCCATCGTTATACATACGCGCTATCATTGTGGAAGCATAGTTGCTTGAACTATCGTCATGCTCAGTTGCTTTTAAAAACCATTTGAAAGCATTTGAATAATCTCTGGCAGAAGTTCCTTCATCATTTATAATTCCGTAATAGTACATATTTGCTAATTCGTACATTGCATCTGATGAACCCGATTTAGCTTCTTTTTTTAATATTTCTATTTCTTCTGAAACATTAAATTTTAAGTTTGAGTTAAAAGTGTCCTTGTATAAATCTTCTTTTTCCGGTTTCGATTTTACCCATCCAAGCAAAATGCTTAACGGAGATTTATCATAAGGTTCAAAGATGCTGACAGCATCGGTATCGGGTAAAAATCGCAACTCATCAGGCATATCATTTTTATCTTTCGGCATAGCGACACCCGGCATCAATAACGGAATAATGTTTTTACCGTTTTTATGTGCCGTAAGAAGTTCTTCCCTTACCCAGTCAATTTTATCGTGTCGCATCAACTGTTCAAGGCAAGGTTTTGTTAAAATTAAAAGGAAATCCTTGCAGGATTCAACAGCGTTTCGCAGTCTGTCGGGAAAACTTCCGGCGTGCTGTTCGTTCGGGTTATAGTATACATCATAACCCATTTTCTCAAGGTCTTTACATAATCTTGCAGCAAAGTTGTTTCCCTCACCGTCATTTTTATATGAAATAAAAATATCTCTGTTATGCTCCATTTTTATTCCTCACTTTAAATTAATTATATAAATCATTATACACACAAAACATTTGTAATTCAACAATTAATAATTTTGTTTGACACGTGTCGCTATGTTATCGCTGTACAGATGTTAAAGCCGGAGGAGTCTCCGGTTTTAGTTAACTGACCGAAAATTACGGTTTATTACCTTGTGACGATATAACCGTCGGGTCCTCTTTGGGATACGAACTGATTTTAGGTAAGCTTTTTCAATATGCAGTCCTTTCCTGCGTTGTATGTGCTGTTTCAGTTCTGATAATTAAGGCGGACGTGCCTTGCGGTTATTTGTTTTTATGTAAATGAGCATTTATGAGCCTCTCCTTCTTTGATTAATCGTCTTCCCAACTGCCAAACAGTTCGTCGAATTTTCTCTCTAACTCTGCCTGAATATCGTTTTCTGCTATAGCTTTGTATTCTTTATTCGGTTTTGTTTCAACTCTCAGGTCAACGGTTCTGGGAGTTTTGGGAAACGGGAAATTGAATTTCTCATCTATGTTTTCAATCCATTCGTCAAATGAGAAAAATACGGGAGAATCGCAAGCAGTTATTTCTTCTAAGCGACCTTTCGGATATTTGCCGAAAATATCGATATATTCATAATCAGGAATCTTAGAAACAAACGGATACTGACCGTTTTTTATAACGAGCACTTCCGCGCAGTCCCGAAACTTTTTAAGATGCATAATATTTTCAGCGCTCATCAATGGCTTTTCGCGGCCGCGGTAATCCTGTACCTTTCCGCATATTGATGAAATTTCCTCAAGGAACTTGATTTCTTTTGAGGGGAAAACAATCCAGTCGCAGTTTGCCTTGATTGTGTCGGCATTATCTTTATATTTGTTTTTCAGCTGACTGAAAGACTGAATGAATAAGAAATATCTTATATTTCTGCCTCGTGCTTCCGAAATACGGTTGCTGAAATTATTGACCTCGGGAAGATTGCTGAATTCGTCGATTATAAAGTTTACCCTTTTTGGAAGTCTGCCGTTTTCCTGCTTTGATGCTTCGGAAACCAATACCTGATAGCACTGAGTAAGAAACAAGTTGATGAGGAAACAAAGCGACTCCTTTTCATCAGGATAAATAATGTAAATCGCAGTTTTTTCGTATGCAAGCTTTTTGAAATCAATTTCGTCTCTGCAAAGCAGGTCAAGCAGCGGTTCGTTCTGAACAAACGGTGTTAAACATGCTTTCAATGCCGAATAGATACAGCTCAGGGTTTTTTCTGCGCCAAGGTCAAGATAACCGTGCATCAGATTTGCAGCGCTGGATTTCTGGTCCATGTTAGAAAGTATTCGGCGGAATGTGTCGGTAGTGGATTCGTTGGTGAGCTGAATAACATTCGAAAGGTTAAAATATTTCCTCGGAACCGAATCCATTAAGCAGAATGCGGATGCGGTGAAAACAGTTCCGCCCATATTTGCCCAGTATATGTCCGTGGTGGTATCTCTGGCGGGGCCGATAATGGATTCTGTTATGTCGTTGATATTCTGATGGGCATCCGCAATTTTATTTTCTATGAAAAGATCATACGCAAGGCTCAGGGGATTCCAGCCGTTTGATTTGGTGACATCTCTGAGGTTCAGAACATAAGTGTTATATCCTTTTGCCTTGGCAAGCTCTGAAGTTTCCTTGAAGATTTCTCCTTTCGGGTCATTGATAATAGCATTTTCTCCTGAATTTAAAGTTGAGTTTACAGTCGTGAATGCTTGCAATCTTGATTTTTTGCATCCGGTACTGCCGCTCGTCAGGTAATGAACATCCGAATCATCAATATAAAGCACCCCGTTTTCATAATACAAAGGCGCTCCGCAGCTTTCGGAGCCTGAATTTTTTCCGACAGGCTTACAAAAAGATTTTATTTCACTCGGTTCGGCAAATCTTGCCGTGTTTTTTGTTATATATTTTGAATATTTAGCCTCGTACATTTTGATTCTCCTCCGTTTCTTCTGTAATGGCAAAGCCTATTTTGAGATTCTGTTTTTCCTTTTCCTTGTTCAGCTCAATTTTTTGAATGTCAAAAACTTCATCGAGCAGATCCGTAAATTCCTTGCTGCAGTGAGTTTCGGAAATGAAAACAGTGTTGTATATTTCGGTGTGGTCCGCCAGATAATAAAGAAAAGCTTCAAAACATTCGCTGAAGTTTCTTTCTCCGCTCCAGGCGGAAAGATCAACCACCACATTCCCTTTGTAGTAGTTCTGAAATCTTGTTCTGGCTTTTGATTCGTCAATGAATCTGTCAATTTCGCTTTTTTCGTTTTCGGCCGAGAATTTAAAAGAAAAGTATCCGTCAGGAAAATTTGATTTGCATTCATTCATCAGGTTTTTGTATTTTCCGCAGTAAAGATTCATTTTCATCATCCTTCTTTCATTATTATGAATGTGCATCCGGTATGGGGTCAGTGCTTCCGGGTACACACATATATTAAAATATCCATATTCTAAATGCACTATATTCCACTCTATAATAAATATAATATCACTCTAAATAATAACTCCGTTGTCTAACTTGAGACGACGGAGTTATATATATTTTTATTACATTTATATATGATGATGTGTTTGGAGAGTTCTGCGGATTTCGGCTGTTAAAATAT
>JAZNHM010000033.1:0-2467 GCA_045576955.1 Acutalibacteraceae bacterium
CTGTGGCTCAAAGGCAGAAGGCGGCGCAGGCTCCTTCGCAAGAGATGACAGCTATGCGGCTGCACAGCCCGCTCCCTCATATTCAACTGCAGACGAAGGCGACTTCAAGGAAATTCCCGAAGACGATCTCCCGTTCTGAACGAGATCGCAAAACTGAAACTGAAAAGGAGGTTTAATCCAAATGGCTTACGACAGAAGCGAAAGAAGACCCAACAAGAAGGGTCGCAGAAAGGTTTGTGCTTTCTGTGTAGATAAGGTTGAATGCATCGATTACAAGGATGTAAACAGACTCAACAAGTTCACTTCAGACAGAGCAAAGATCCTTCCCCGCCGTGTTACCGGCACATGCGCTAAGCATCAGCGTGAGCTGACAACCGCTATCAAGCGTGCACGTCAGATTGCTCTTCTTGCATACACAAGTGACTGATAATAGAAACGAACTCCGTACCTTTGGGTACGGAGTTTTTTATTGAAAAAATCATAAAATGGTGTTATAGTAAATACCAAAGGAGGCTGAAAAATGAAGGTTATATTAATTCTGCCCGACGGTATGCGCCCCGATTCACTTGATAATATTGAAAAAGCACAGAAGGTGATGGGCGAATCATCATATACACTTAACGCACAAACCGTTTCTCCCTCGGTTACTCTGCCCTGCCATATCTCGCTGTTTCACAGCGTAACGCCGCAGAGACACGGCACAACGACCAACACATATATGCCCCAGGTCAGACCTATCAATGGTCTTTGTGAAGTGCTCAAGCAAGCTGACAAGAAGTGTGCGATTTTCTATAACTGGGAGGAAATCCGCGATGTTTCCCGCCCGAATTCCATTGCTCACGCTTGTTTTTATGCGGGCAGACGAATCGGATATAAGCAGGCAGGCGAAGAACTGACGAGGTCCGCAATTGAGTACCTTAAGAAATATGATACGGATTTCACTTTCATTTATTTCGGCTATCCCGATATGCAGGGTCATAACTTCGGATGGATGACCGATGAATATATGGAAGCGGTTCAGAGCAGCTGGGATAACATCGAAAAGCTGATGAATGCACTCGGCGATGAGTATACATATATTATAACTGCCGACCACGGCGGTCACGACAGAACCCACGGCACAGATATGCCTGAGGATATGCTGATTCCCGTGATTATTAAGGGCAAGGATTTTGAAAAAGGGAAAGACCTTGGAGAAATCAACATTATGGACATCGCGCCGACCGTTGCGAAGCTTCTGGGTGTTCAGCCTGATGCCGAATGGGAAGGAACAAGCATTATTTAAAAGTAACGACCTCTGCGTTTTTGCAGAGGTCGTTTTGTTATGTGAATTTTACTTGTGCATACCGAGAATTTCTTCAATCGGTTCTTTGAAATCCTTTGAAACACTCGGGAGTGACTTGCCGTTTCTGACAAACGAAGTATAAATCATTCCCTTGCGGTCAGTAGACATCTGGAATTTTGAGATGAGTTTTGTAAGCTCTTCGGTCTTGTCAGCATTGGTGAGATAAATACAGTTTTCTGCGCAGATTTCAACGGTTGCATCATTGCTTGCAGAAACAATAACCTCAAGAGTCTTGCCCTTTACGGTTTCAGCATCGGTACTCTTGCCGTCGATTGTGACGGTAATATCCGCATCGGTGATATCCTTGAGCTTAACAATGTATGTTCTGTTTTCGGGGGCAACGGAACTGTCACCCTCGGATTTTCTTATTATGAAATTAACCTTGTTTCCGTTTTCGGCAACGGTGAACGCGGTTTTGAGATATTCGCCGTTCTGATATGAAAGGGTTTCACCGTCGTCTTCATAGAGAGTGAAGGTGTTGTTGCCTCTGTAAACCCAAAGCTCGAGCTTTTCGGGGTTTGAACAGTCGTTGGTTCTGTCGTTGGTATCCATGGGGATAATCGCGCCCTCTTTAGCAAGAACGGGAATTGTTTCAACGTCGCGGAACATCTTGACGAAGCGGTTGCCTTCATAAATTCTGCCGGTGAAGATATCAGTGTATCTGCCTTCGGGAATCCATACATTAACACCTGCAAGATTGGTTTTTGCGCAGGTGTGTTCGGTTATCGGAGCAACGATAAGTTCTGTGCCGAAGAAAAATTCATTCTTGCACTTGTATGCACTATTATCCTCGGGATATGCATAATACATCGGCTCGCAGATTGCTCTGCACTCGGTGTGGGTGCGGTAGTTCATTGTGTAAATGTAGGGGAGAAGCTTGTGGCGGAGGCGGAGAGCATCCGTTGCGATTTTCTGCACAGGGCTGCTGAATTTCCAGGGTTCTTTGCCCGCAAATTCGTTGTTGGTCGAGTGCAGACGCATAACAGGGCTGAACACGCCAAGCTGTACCCAGCGCAGATAAAGCTCATCATCCCTCTTGCCCATACAGTGACCGCCGATGTCGTGGCTCCACCAGGGGTAGGCAACGTTTGATGCGGTTGCGGTGAATCCGGGCTGGAAGTC
>JAZNHM010000034.1:0-7060 GCA_045576955.1 Acutalibacteraceae bacterium
GTTTGGAAGAAGTATTCACTGACCCGTCAGAGGGTGCGGCAATATGTTGCACATCATTTATCTATGCAATGCTCAAATCGATGGCACGCATCTGCGAAAAACTCGGTATAAATGAGGATATCGCCATTTATGAAAATGCGGCAAAAGAGATTTACAAGGCATTCAACGATAATTTCTACAAACCTGAGCAAGGAATATATGACACGAATTTTTGGCGCGAAATCGGCAACAGAACAAGATACAGACAAACCTCAAATCTTCTGCCTCTTTATTTCGGAATGGTGCCCGATGAACACCGTGAAATGGTAATAAAAAATCTTGCCGAAGATTTTATAAGCCGCGATTATCACCTTGATACCGGATGCACAGGCACAAGATTTGTTCTTCCTGTTCTTTTTGAAAACGGATACACCGACATAGCCATGAAGGTACTCACACAGAAAACTTATCCGAGTTGGGGATATTGGCTTGAAAACGGCACGGATTCTGCCTGGGAAAGCTGGGAGAAAACCACTCGCTCTAAGAACCACTACTTCCTTGCAACATATGATGAGGCTTTCTTCGCTCATCTTGCGGGCTTCAGAGAGGTCAGAAACGGCTGGAAGAATTTCACCGTTATGCCGATGCTTGACTGCGGACTTGAGTTTGTAAATGCTTCGGTGAATACTCCACTTGGCAAAGCCGCCTGCTTCTGGAGAAAAAACAAAAACGGATTCACAGTTGAAATAACCGTACCGGAAGGCGCAGAAGCACAAATCCGTCTTGCAGATAAAATTGATATCACTTTAAAAGGCGGAAAAGAAATTTTTACAATCAATATATAAACAGCCAAAAGGAGCTTTCTGACAACAGAAAGCTCCTTTTTGACTTTAATTGATGTTTATTAAAAGGATGGAATGGGATAACACTTGCAGTGGCACTCAATCTGCAAGCGTTCCAAAGCCGAATTTCTAATCTTTAATTTTATTGTACATTACAGAAGTTAAAAAAGTAACCTTTTTTATTTACAAAATCAAAACAAAACTGTAACAAACTCATCTGCGTGTGTTACAAATTGTAACCATTAAAACCGATTCTCCTGCATATAATTTTTTGAAGGGAGAATCGAAAATGAAATACACGCAAAAAAAAGACAGGCATTTTGATATTTATACATTTATCTTTTCTGTTGTTCTGGCGGCGGTTGTTTGCTTTGGCGGTTTCTCGGATAACATTGCCCTTGCCGTAGCATCCGTAATGTTTTATTCGGGCGATACAGTCGCAGAACCTGAGCCGATAACCCAAAAAAATGTTTCTGCCTCTATACCTCCTACGCAAGCGACATCCATTGCCGAAACAGTTGCAGCAGTTAAAACGCACGACATAACACGCACTCCCGATGACATAACAGCTCTCATCAAAAAATATACGGAGCTTTTCAAGAATGACAAAAAAGACGGTGATATCAAATCTGTTACATACGAAAAATCGGGTGCAACACATATTTTTGAAAATGTAAGAGTAAAAAACACCACAGCTACAAAAACTCTTAATATTGAAAAAGTTCTTTCAGAACCTCTTGAACTTAACATTGACAAATCCAAGCCTGCCGTGCTTATTTTTCACAGTCACACATCCGAGGGCTACGAAATGATTGAGCGTGAGTGGTATGCGCAGGATTATACCGCCCGAAGCAACGATGAGAACAGAAATATAGTACGCGTTGGAACGGAAATTGCGAATTATCTTGAAAAACTCGGGTATACTGTTATTCACGACAAAACCATTCACGACAAAAGCTATTCCGATTCATATCCGAACTCCCGCAAAACCGTTGAAAAGCATCTCACGGAGCATCCCGAAATCCAGATAGTTCTTGATATTCACAGAGATTCAATCACGCAAAATAACGGAGAAAAAGTAAAACCGGTCAATAAAATCGGAGGTAAAAAAGCTGCTCAGCTGATGATAATAACGGGTGCCGAAGAAGGCAAGGTCAAGGATTTCCCCGACTGGGAATATAATCTGCGTTTTGCCCTTCAGCTTCAGAAAAAATGCGAAACCATGTTCCCCGGACTTATGCGCCCCGTCCTGTTTTCACAGCGCAAATACAATATGGATATGACACGTTTCAGCCTTCTTATTGAAATGGGGAGCGAGGCAAATACGCTTGAAGAAGCCTGCTATTCGGGCAGAATGCTCGCAGCCGCACTTGCGTCGCTGATGGACGACTATCAAAAAAAGGGTGATTGATATGAAGATATTCAGAGCATACATCATAACAGCTGCAGTATGCCTTTGCATCACATCTGCGGTTGCCGCAATTTTCGTTGCGGACGAGAACGCTAAAAAAATAACACTCGGTCAGGAGAATGCCGTTCTTGTTCTCAGCAGTGCCGATGAAAAATACTATTCCGACCCCGTGAATCCCCTGCCCTTTCTTGAAAAACTGAAAAATGGCGCAGAAAAGGCGGCAAGCATTGCGCCGCCGCCAATCAACAACATTTATTGGTTTGTTGTCAATTCAAAAACATTAATGAATTGAAAACAAATATTTTATATCCGTCAGCATTGATTATTTCATCGCTCATAAGCTCGAAATATGCCCAATCGGCAGTCTGCTGGAGCACAGACATTTCATAATCCGACATAAGAACGAAATACTCATCAACGCCCTCCTGCGGGAGAAACTGATTCTTGTTCGTCTGATAGTAGCAGGGAGCAATACCGTTTTCGTTAATGTCAACGTTTGCAGCTGAAACCTCGGAATCTGAAATAAGAGTTATAACCTGCGAATTCCAGAATGTTGCATAGCCGTGAGTGAGACCGTTTTCTTTCAGCACCTCAACAAGACGGTATTTTTCGTTGTTCTCAATTCCGTTTTTCTCCATTTTCGCAACAGAAACAAAATTAACACCGCTTACAACAACAAGAACACATAGCACCGCCGCCATAATTCTTGTCGGCACAACATAGCCCTTTGCCGCTCTGAACAGCGCAAAGCAAACCAGAACACCCGTGCAAACCATCGGACTGAGTCTCCAGTTTGCGGCTGCAAGAATTCCGAAAACGTAGCCGAACATAATAACTGCACTCATTCCGAAATGTGCAAGAACGAGAAGCTTTGTTCCGAAATCAAACTTATTGTAGAAAAACAGAGCAACCAGCGGAGCGATTGCAACAACAGCAGCTGTACCGATACGGATTATGTTGACTATTGATTCAGGTGAGAAGATAGACATACCGTAGTAAGCATCAACCCCGAAAAGCCTGAACCACTGCTCAGGGAATTTACCGAGATTGGTCAGCCATTCGTTCATATTGGAATAGTTAGTGTATGCACCTGCATATCCTGCGGTAACGCCGTTGCTGAGCATTGAAAGAAGCCACAGACCGATAAGCATTGAAAAACCGCATATAACACAGAAATAAATCGAAATGCGGTTATCCTTTTCGAAAAGCTTTTTATCTTTGTTTAGCATTATTTCGGCAACCGCCGCAAAAAGCACGGGGAAGAAGCCCGTCGCAACAATCTGTGTGCCGTCAAGCGCAGAACAAATCGAAAAAATGACTGTTGCGAATGTTACAAGAATAAGCTTTAAAATTGAAGCATCCTGACTGAATATTCCCTTGAACTTAATAAAAAGCGACAGAAGAACGCATATGATAAGAACACCGATGCTGTAATAAATAACGTGGTCATAGAAAATTTCTCTGAGCTTTTCGGATGAACAAAGCACAAGGGCAAGTGTTCCGACGGACATAAATGACAGAGCACCGCTGAATTTAAGGCTTCTGCAAAGCCACAGCACGGATGCAAAGAAAAGCACGGTAAAAATCACCATACCGACACGGTGAGCCGTCATTGACACTCCGAAAGCGGCAACAAGCGGAATCATAATTGTTGTGCCGCCAAAAGGAAGCATCGCTGCATAACCGAAATCTTCATTAAAGAGAGCCTTGCCGTCATAGCTTGCTTTTGCCCAAAGAATGGTGTCCGTGCAGTCAGCGTGCAGAAATGCCGCAGACGGGTAAAGAATATAATAAATAACCGTTGCCAGCGAAAACGCGGCAAAAAGGGCAGCTGAAATCAGAATCAGCCTGTCCTTTAGTTTTTTAACATCAACAAACATAGTGTCAACTCCGAAGAATAAAGAAATTTTTCAGTCCTTCATAGATATCGGGACTATACGCCCTGATATTTCCGTTAACCTGAATACACGCTGCAAGCGATATGCAAACCGTAACAGCCGTAACCGCAAGCACTCCGGTTTTAACGGCACGTGAAATTTCAGCACTGTTATCATTCTGAATGTACGTGCAGATTTCAAGAATCACAACGGCCGAAAGAAGTGCCGCTGCAAGCGAAATATCCGAAGTATATCTGAAAATAACACCACCGAGGCAGAAGTTTGCAAACGCCGTTATAAGCATTGCGGCTATGCCGGATGAAAGCAGAATTTTTGATTCTTTTAAAGTTTTTTTGCTCCTAAAGATAAATACGCTCAGCAAAATCAAAAGGTTGAACGGAAATGCAAAAATTCCGTAATTAACATCAACATAAACATATCTTCCGTAATCGGAAAGAGCGAAATAATCAAAGCCGATAAACGGAAACTCTTCAGTTAAGCCGAGAGGCTGAAGGAAATAATGAACGATTGATGGAACAATTCCGTCAGCACCGAGTTCATAAAGCGAAGCATCTGCGATTGTAAGCTGATAATCCGCACCGAACTGCAGAGGGCTGCCGAACCTTGCATTGTTATACCACATCGAGAATCCGAGTGCTGCGGTAACGGGAAGAGCCAGTACCGCCATTTCTGAGATGAGTGATACGATACTCTTCTCTTTTATTTTCTTCACTGAGTAAAGAATCACGAATACCGCAACCATAACAGCGGGAACGATAACCGAATTCAATCTTGAAAGAAATGCAAGCGCAAAGCTTGTGCCCGCAAGGAAGAAAAAGATTAACCTTTTAATCTTTTTCTCTGCATTTACTGCTTTAAGCATCCAATATGCAAACGCGGAAACAAGCGCCATACCCGCTATACTTGCGATATAATAGAAGGGGGTGTTTCCTCTCTGAATCAGAAGAACCGAGCTTGCAAAAAACGCACCGATTCCGCATACAGCAGCAAGCCAAGGACGGATATTGCTCTTTCTCAGCTTAGCCCATTCGATAACTGCTGAGGGAATAAATACCGCGGAAATAAGTGAGAAAACTCCGCTTACTGTGCTGTCCACAGGCAGAACACCCGTTAAAAGATAAAACGGAAAATAAACAAGAATAATAGGCGCAATGCCGAAATATGAATAATACTTCCCGTCAAAGAATGCTCTGTCATAGAGATAATAAATACCCGAACGCAAATCAGGATTATACGGGTTTTCAAGAGCAAGAAGCTCTTCAGTCGGCTTTACATCAAAATGAAGCTGACCCTTCACAAACGCATCAAACTGCTGAATATAAGGTGACTGATTCTCGATATATCCTTCAATCGGATAAAAAATGCAGTTACCGTCCTCACCCGATGCATTGAGAATCCACATAGCAAAAGCTGAAAGTGCACAAACAAAAACCGAAACGGTTGCCGCCGTGTCAAAACTCAGACCGTCTCTGAGTTTCTTTGAGTTTCCGTTTGCTTTCAGCACATAAATCAGGCAAGCAAAAAGAAACAATACGCAGAAACGAAGGCTGTTAAAACTGAATGCATAAGACGGATTGATTTTTATGTCGGAAACAACAAACTCGCAGCTTCCGTCAAATGTTATTTCAAGCTTTTCCGCATTACCCTGCGAGCGAAGAAACGCTGTTACTCTTTTCGGCTCAACACCGACGGATTCAGTTTCCGAGCGCACAACAAACGGAGCTACGCTGTTGCCGTCACTGACAGCATAGCGTACTTTCACTGTTGTATCTTCGTCATCGATACTGTTAATCCGCAAGTCATAGCTCACGGAATTAAGCGGGATTGACGGCAAATCAAGGCTGACCGTCCTATTACCGTCATAGATAACCACATTATCGATATCTGGAGTAAAATCTTCTCTCTCGTTATTGCCAGCAACATAGGCGAAAAAAGAAAAGTTTGAAAGAAATGCTTCAATTATAAATACTGCCGCAAGTATTAATACAAGCGGCAATATTCCTTTAGTTTGATTTATTTTCTTCATCGGAGCTTTCCTCGTGATATTCTGCTTCGGTGTTGACGTTCCAAATATTCTCTTTGGTCTTTTTACCGCTGATAATATTTGAAACAGCCTCAAACGAAGTTACCATTGAGTGATCCATATTGTTATATCTGTGCTGACCGTTACGGCCGACGCAGTAAAGATTATCAAATGTATCAAGATAACTGACAAGCTCGTCAATTCTGTCATAGGTGTCAAAATATGCGGGATATGCCTTCTGCACCTTTTCACGGTGGCTGTCGAGCACCTTAGCATCGGGTGTGATAACACCCATCGACTTGAGTTCCTTGACCGCAAGCTCAACACAGCTCTTTTCGTCCATATTCCAGAAGTCATCGCCCTCGTCGCAGAAATATTCAAGACCTACCCATACGGTATTCTGAGGATCTTTGACAAGGTAAGGCGACCAGTTATTGAAAATCTGAATTCTGCCGAGCTTCACCCCGACATCCTGAACATAAATCCAGCAATCGGGAACAATGTTGCCGAGAGTTTTGATACCGGTTTCGTTCTTGAGATTGAGCTTATCGAGAAGCAGACCGACGGTTACGAAATCTCTGTAAGGCAGGCCTGCGGCAATCTCTGCTGGTGCGGCGGGAACACTGCTGCCCATACCTGCAACAAGGTCCTTGACGGGCATTGAAGAAATGAAGATATCTCCCTCAAGAGTTTCGCCGTTTTCGCATTTCACGCTGTTGATTCTGCCGTTTGAAATATCAATATCTGTAACTTTGTGGTTATAAAGAATCTTTCCGCCAAGCTTTTCGAATTCACCGCCAACGGTTTCCCAAAGCTGACCGGGACCGAACTTGGGATAGCGAAATTCTTCGATAAGAGAGGTTTCGACCTTTCTGTCCTTATTGGGAACAAGCTTTGAAAGCATATC
>JAZNHM010000035.1:0-5213 GCA_045576955.1 Acutalibacteraceae bacterium
GTATGGGGCGAATACGGCAACTGGGGGCTTGACCACTCGAATCCTGCGGCACTCGGCGCAATGCTTCCTGAATGGTGTGAATGCGTTGAAAGAGACTTCAACCATCCCTCAATCATCGGCTGGTGTCCGTTCAATGAAACATGGGATTTTGCAGGCAGACGCCAGAATGACAACGTAATCGCAACAATCTATAAAGTTACAAAGCATATGGACGAAACCCGCCCCTGCATCGACACAAGCGGTAACTTCCACACAATAACCGACATATTCGATGTTCATGATTATGAGCAGGATTATCATGTTTTTAAAGAAAATTATGATAAACTTATGACTGAGGGCGTTCTTTATGAAAGATTCCCCGACAGACAGATGTACAGCGGCAAAGGCTGTGCGTGGGTAAGCGAATACGGCGGACTTCAGTGGTCAAATGGCGACAGAGGCGATGCCTGGGGTTACGGCAACGCACCCAAGACGGAAGAAGAATTCATCGAGAGATATGCAGGTCTTACCGATGCGCTTCTCGACAATTACAGAATGTTCGGCTTCTGCTACACCCAGCTTTATGATATCGAGCAGGAACAGAACGGCCTTTATTACTACGACAGAACACCCAAGTTCGATACCGAAATATTCAAAAAAATCAATTCCCGCAAGGCGGCAATTGAAGATTGATAAAAAAGGAGCTTCTTCACTGATTGAGTGAAGAAGCTCTTTTTACATTGCTATTCTTATTGTTTCGTAAAATCTGTTTCCGTTTTGCAGTGTAATGCTCATAACATTTTCTTCCCATTCAACGGAATAATCACCCGAGCTTATCGCACGGTAGCCGTCATCGGTGGTGAAATCTTCTCTGTATGTAACAAACAGCGGATTTATGCGTTCATAAAAAACAACTCCGCCGCCTAAAAGATAAGACCATTCTTCCGCAACAACCGTGTGAGCGCCATCGGGCGAGAAAAATTCATAATATTCACAGTCTTTGCTGACAGATGACGATACAAAAGCAAAGCAACCGATAACACAGATACTTAAAATTCTTATAACCGAATTCAGAACTATCCGTTTTTCGGTTTTCAAGATAATTGCCGTTATTGCTGAAATCAAAAGACTAACTGCCGCACAAACGGCAAAACCTACAGTCAGAACATCGCCGTTTACCGTGCCTAAAAGAAAACTGAAATCGCTGTATTTTTCTGTAAGAAAAACGGCCAATGCAAGCAAAACAAGAATTGCAGATAATATTCCGAAAATTATTTTTACCTTTTTCATTCTAATCACCATAATCAGTTTACCACGAAAAGCAACGTGTGTTATTAACCGACTGTTAAATTTTTGTAAAATCACAATATTATGTTTTCTGCGGCAAAAGTTGTATGCTGTATACCTGTTATCTGCATATAATAAAATGGGTGGTTTGTGTGAGATACAGGCGGTATTACGGAAGAAAAAACAAAATTCTTTTCAAAATCATATGCATCTTTATTGCCTTGCTCATCGGTATTCTGCTTACCGATGCAAAAATAAGGCCGGCGGTTTATGAACTCGCCGCGGTTGAAGCGTGCGCCGTAGCCTCGCAAAGAGTAAACCATGCCGTTGAAAAGCTTCTTTCAAAGAATGCGCCCTCATATTTCGAGCTTGTAAGCATAAACTACAGCAAAAGCAATGCAATAACAGGCATCACAACCGACATAGTGAAAATGAATCTTTTCAAATCGCAGGTTTCGAACGCCATTGACAGCGAATTCACCTCATACCCCAAAACCGAAATACCAGTTTCTCTCGGCACGGCAAGCGGATTGGTCCTTTTTTCGGGATTCGGTCCGCATATCAATATTGATGTGGGTTTCGCGTCTTCAACAAAAACTGATTTTGAGAATGTTTTTGAAAGTGCGGGTATAAATCAGACGCAGCACAGCGTTATGCTCAATGTCGAAACAACGGTTATGCTCAATCTCGCAGGCAGACGGATTCCGAAAACTGTCGAAACATCTTTCTGTGTTGCGCAGACGGTTATAGTCGGCTCGGTACCCGATGTTATGGTTGAATAAAAATATTGATTTTATTAAATTTAATTGATATAATATGTTCATTAAAATAAGGAAGTAACGATATGCAGTTTGATAAAGCAACCCAAAGGGCAAAAGAGCTTCGCGATTTGCTCAATTATCACAGCCATAAATATTATGTCGAAGATGATCCCGAAATAGGCGATTATGAATATGATATGCTCCAGCGCGAGCTTGCGGAAATCGAAAAGGAATTCCCCGAGCTTATTACTCCCGACTCCCCCACCCAGCGTGTCGGCGGAAGTGCGGAAGGAATGTTTGAGCCCGTTGTTCATACAGTACCGCTCGAAAGCCTTCAGGATGCATTCAGCATTGAAGAAGTACGTGCATTCGATGACAGAGTAAAAGCTGTTTTTGCTGATGCGGAGTTTGTTGTCGAGCCAAAAATCGACGGTCTTTCCGTTGCCCTTGAATATGAAAACGGCGTTTTTGTAAGAGGTTCAACCAGAGGTGACGGCATCACAGGTGAAGATGTTACCGCAAATTTGAGAACCGTTAATTCAATCCCTTTGCGCCTCAAAAAAGATGTTACGATTGAGGTCAGAGGCGAAGTTTATATGCCTAAAAAGGTCTTTGCAGCGCTTGTTGAAGATCAGGAAGAGAACGGCGAAAAAACCTTTAAAAATCCTCGTAATGCAGCGGCAGGGTCATTAAGGCAGAAGAATCCGCAGATCACCGCAACAAGAAAGCTCGACATCTTTGTTTTCAACATTCAGCGTTATGACGGAAACGAGATAACGGGACATAAGCAGTCAATTGAATTTCTTAAGGAACTCGGCTTCAAAACCGTTCCTTTCTGCAATAAATTCAGTGACATTGACGGTGTCATCGGAGAGCTTAAAAGAATAGGCGAAATACGTTCAACGCTGCCTTTTGACATCGACGGTGCTGTTATCAAAACCGATTCATTCTCACAGCGTGCCGAAATCGGAAGCACATCAAAATTCCCGAGATGGGCACTTGCTTTCAAGTATCCTCCCGAAGAAAAAGAGACAACTCTTATTGACATTGAGGTTGCAGTCGGAAGAACAGGTGTACTCACTCCCACAGCGATATTCGAACCCGTTCTTGTTGCCGGTTCAACCGTTTCAAGAGCAACTCTCCACAACCAGGATTTTATTGACGAAAAAGATATCAGACTCGGTGACAGAGTTGTTATACGTAAGGCAGGCGACATTATCCCCGAGGTAATAAAAGTTGTTTCTCATACTGAAAACAGTGAAAAATACACACTCCCCGTAGTTTGTCCGTCGTGCGGTGCGAATGTTATACGGGAAGAGGACGAAGCAGCGGTAAGATGCGTAAATCCCGAATGCCCCGCACAGCTTCTGCGGAATCTCATACATTTCTGTTCAAGGGATGCAATGGACATTGAGGGTATGGGTGATGCAGTGCTTGAAAAGCTCGTTGCAAACGGACTTCTCAGCAAAGCAAGCGAAATTTATACTCTTAAAAAAGATGATTTTATGACCCTTGAAGGTTTTAAGGATAAATCATCACAGAATCTCGTTGATGCCATTGAAAAATCAAAATCCAACGACCTTGCAAAGCTGGTTTTTGCGCTTGGTATCCGCCACGTCGGTCAAAAAGCGGGCAAAATTCTCGCAGAGCATTTTGAAACAATGGAAAACATTATGAACGCAACCCTGGAGGATATTGCATCAATCGAAGGTTTCGGCGGAATTATGGCAAAAAGCGTTACGGATTTCTTTGCTCTTGAGCAGTCAAAAAGAGAAATCGAAGCATTTGCCGCATACGGAGTGAATATGGCATCGCAGAAAGAAAAAATTGATAACCGTTTCGAGGGTAAGACCTTTGTTTTAACAGGCACTTTACCGACCTATTCACGAAACGAGGCGAGCGAAATCATAGAAAAATTCGGCGGTAAAACAGCTTCGTCCGTTTCAAAGAAGACAAGCTACGTGCTTGCGGGCGAAGATGCGGGAAGCAAACTTGTGAAAGCACAAACCCTCGGAGTTACGATAATCACCGAGGAAGAATTCAATGAGATGATAAAATGATGTATTCAAAAAATCATTGCCGCATTGAAAAAACAAAAAGCGGAGTTTTAATCGGGATTACGGATTATGCCGTCAAAAAAATCTGTAAGAGCTTTGAGCTTTTTCTGTGTGACGAAGATGAATGCTTTCACTCAGGCGAAAGCATCGGGGAAATAATTTCGTGCGAATTTTTTGATATCACCTCCCCCGTCAACGGCACAGTTGTGAGGGTTAACGAAGATGTGTTGGACAATCCGCAGATTCTTATTGACTCCAACCCCTGGCTCGTCGAAATGACGGATGTTGCATTCACTCAGCCACTTATGAACGAAGCTGAATATAATGCATATATAAATATTTTAAAATAACACTTGCAAAAAGGATATTCTTGTGATAGAATATTCGGGATATATAAACGCAGAGATCGGGAGAGTAAGCATTTCCAATCACTCAGAGAGTGTCCGTCATCGGCTGTAAGCGGACTGTGAAGAGGACTTGCCGAAGTTCACCCGTTAGCGGCGAATCTGAAAGACCAGTAGGGTTTGACGGCTTATCCACGTTACGGATATCAAAGCGCACGGCTTTTGCCGTGAACGCAGGGTGGTACCGCGGATTTTATTCGTCCCTCGTCATCGTTTGATGATGAGGGATTTTCTATTTTGTAAAAAATGAAAGGATTGATATAAAATGTTTGAAAAGCCCGCAGAATTAAAAAAGCTGTTTGAAGAAAAGATTGCAGGCGTTGCCGCAACAGCTGAAGTTGAACAGCTCAGAATCGAATTCCTCGGCAAAAAAGGCTCCGTTGCCGCTCTTATGCAAGAGCTTCGCAACGTACCCAACGACCAGAAAAAAGAGGCAGGTCAGGCAATAAACGAAACAAAGCAGTTTATCGAAGCTGCCATTGCATCAAAGCTTGAGGAGCTCAAGGCTCTCGAAGAGCAGAAGATGATTGATGCTGCAGAAAGCTATGACGAATCAATGCCCACCGATGCAGACCTCGGCTCATACCACCCCATCACTCTCGTCAGCCGTGACGTTGAAAACATCTTCCTGAGCATGGGCTTCGCGGTTGAAGATTATTCCGAAATCACCGATGACTACAACTGCTTTGAGGCTCTCAACATTCCCAAGCATCACCCTGCAAGAG
>JAZNHM010000036.1:0-17190 GCA_045576955.1 Acutalibacteraceae bacterium
AGCATCAAGCCATACATAAATAACATGATCTTCATTAACGGGAACGGGAATACCCCACTTGAAGGATGAACGTGATACACAAAGGTCCTGAAGACCGGGCTTAATGAAATTATTGACCATTTCATTCTGCCTGCTCTGAGGTTCGATAAAGCCGGGATGCTCCTCATAATATTTGAGAAGCTTGTCGGCATAGGCGGAAAGCTTGAAGAAATAAGCTTCCTCACGCTCCTTTGTGACGGGTCTGCCGCAATCGGGGCATTTACCGTCAACAGCCTGAGTTTCGGTCCAGAAGGATTCACAGGGCTTGCAGTAAAGACCCTCGTAATAGCCCTTGTAGATATCACCCTTTTCGTACATTTTGGTGAATATCTTCTGAACTGCTTTTTCGTGGTAATCATCGGTCGTTCTGATAAACTTATCGTTTGAAATGTTCATCAGCTTCCAGAGGTCTTTGATGCCTGCAACGATATTATCAACATACTCCTTGGGAGTGACGCCTGCTTCTTTAGCCTTATCTTCAATTTTCTGACCGTGTTCATCGGTACCGGTAAGGAAGAAGGTGTCATAACCCTGAAAGCGCTTATAACGAGCCATAGCATCTGCTGCTACGGTTGAATAGGTGTGTCCGATATGAAGCTTATCCGAAGGATAATATATCGGGGTTGTTATATAAAAAGTTTTCTTATCCATTGGATTTTACCTCCTGTTTTTTAAACAGAATTGAAAATTAAAGAAGTGCTGCAGCAGCTTCATCAAGGAAGATAACTGCATCCTCGTGCTGCTGAAGAACTGATGCAGGGCAATGAGGAGTAACGGGCCCCTTAATCATAGCCTTAACCGCTTCAGCCTTTGATGCACCGGTAGCAATAAGAACAATCTTCTTTGCCTTCATAATTGAGCCGATGCCCATTGTCATTGCATAACGGGGCATAGGAATATCGTCAAAATAGATTGAGTTTGCTT
Source organism: Acutalibacteraceae bacterium (assembly GCA_045576955.1). Classification (GTDB taxonomy): domain Bacteria; phylum Bacillota; class Clostridia; order Oscillospirales; family Acutalibacteraceae; genus CAG-177. Next base: position 964 of record JAZNHM010000036.1, read on the forward strand.
CGATTGTGCTGTCTGTAAGCTTAATCTTATGGCTTTCACCTGTGAATTCATCAGCAGGCTCGTTAAAAGCAATATGACCGTTTCTGCCGATACCGAGAAGCTGAATATCAATTCCGCCCTTTGATGCGATATCCGCTGCATAACGTGCGCTTTCAGCCTCAGGATCCTCTGCATTGCCGTCAAGGAATCCAACGTTATCAAGATTGAGATCGAGCTTTGAGAAAAGGTTCTCAATCATAAATGTGTAATAGCTGTTTTTGTGGTCCTTGGGAAGGTTGCAGTATTCATCAAGATTGAATGTTTTAACGTCCTTGAAAGAAACTTTACCTGCAGCATACTGTTCTGCAATATAGTTATAAGTAGGAACGGGAGTAGCGCCTGTTGCAAGGCCGAGAACACAACCGGGTTTTTCATTAACAAAATCGCAGAAAAGCTTACCTGCTGCCTGACCGATTTCTGCGTCATTCTTAAAAATTCTGATATCCATAATAAATACTCCTTTTATGAAATTTTTATTTCGCTGTGACTGTCTGATGAATCATAAATTGCCTGCAGAATCTTTGAAGTTTCAACTGCATAGTCAATATATTGTTGGTTTTTATCGCCTGTTTTTATGCATCTGATGAAATCGTTGATTTCATTTTCATACATAACGGTTTCTTTTGCGGAAACCTTTGTTTCGGTCAGCATTCCGTTCTTGACCGACCAAATCTGGAAATCCGAGCAGTACTGAAGTCTAATACCTGCTTTGTCACCCATAAAATCGATGAACATTTCATCCTCGCCGATATTCTGTGCCCACGCACCGTTAAAGCTGATAACGGGTCCCGTTGTACGCACAAGACCTACAACCGAATCATCAACATCGTATGTGCCATTCATATCGGCAGTTTCAGATGCCCACATACCTGTATACACATAATTTTTGATGTCTTTGCCGAGCTTGCAGAACGCTTCACCGGATGCAGAAACGGGCTTCGGGTCGCCGCAGCAGTACAAAATCAGATCAATAAAGTGAACGCCCCAGTCAATAAGTGCGCCGCCGCCTGATTTTGCCTTAGTTGTAAAATCGCCGCCTATACCGGGAATTGAACGGTGCTTACGGAATGATGCATACACATGATAAACCTCACCGAGTTCGCCGTTTTCAATAAGCTCTCTTATTTTCATAACATATGTATTGAATCTGTTAACAACACCGATGTTGAGAATTTTACCGGTTTCGTGAGCAACCTTCTGCATTTCAAGCGCTTCCGAAAGAATTCTTGCGGCAGGTTTTTCGCACATAACGTGCTTACCTGCTTTAAGAAAATCAATTGAAATGATTGAATGAAAATCGTTGTGAGTACAAACAGAAACAGCATCAATTTCGGGATCGTTAAGGAAATCGTGATAATCCGCAACCGCAATACCGCATCCGTACTTTTCAACGCATTTCTCGGCTCTTTCCGGAATAATGTCGCAGAAATATTTTATTTCAACCTCACTGTGTTTCAGATACGCGGGAATATGCGAGGCGTTTGCAATATTGCCGCAACCGATAACCGCAACCTTAATTTTAGACATATATTCAACCTCCTGTTAAATAGGTATATATTTATACAAATAATAATATACCATAATTTTTAAAAAAGTAAAGTTAATTATAAAAAAAACTTGATAAATTTGGCATTCTTTGATATATTTGAAATGTCTGATAAAATTATTTTATAAAGGAGTATTCCATATGGGCAGATTTCCTATCGGCGTAATTATTAACAGTTTCAGAACAGACACAGTATCGGCAGTAAAAAAAGCAGCCGAAGTCGGTGCACAAGGCTTCCAGGTTTATGCAACTTCAGGTGAAATGGCTCCTGAAAATATGAATGCAACCAAAGTTGCAGAATTCAAAAAACTCGTTGCTGATAACGGTCTTCTTATCTCAGCTCTTTGCGGTGACCTCGGCGGCGGCGGATTCAGCTTTGCAGACAGAAATCCCGCAAAAATTGAAAAATCAAAGAGAATCATCGACCTTGCAAAAGAGCTCGGCACAGACGTTGTTACAACTCACATAGGCGTTGTTCCTGAAGACAAGAATAACGACAGATATAAGGTTATGCAGGAAGCTTGCTTTGAGCTTTCAAGATATGCTGACAACATCGGTGCTCATTTTGCAATTGAAACCGGACCCGAAACCTCGGCTGTTCTTAAAGATTTCCTCGATTCGCTCGGCTCAACCGGTGTCGGCGTTAACCTTGACCCCGCTAACCTCGTTATGGTAACAGGCGACGACCCCGTAGGCGCTGTTTATAATCTTCAGAGATATATTGTACATACACACGCTAAAGACGGCAAGCAGATTTTCTACAAAGACCCCGAAATCATTTACGGTCTTAAGCAGGAAGTAATTGTAACTGAAGATTCCTTCCTTGAAGTTCCTCTCGGCGAAGGCAGCGTTAAGTGGGAAGATTATCTCAATGCACTTGAAGATATCGGATACAAAGGCTTCCTCACAATCGAAAGAGAAGTCGGCGACAATCCTGAAAAGGATATCAGAGCTGCAGTTGAATTCCTTAAAAAACTTGGCTGATAAGGGGTAAACATATGAAAATCGGAGTCAGCAGTTACAGCTTTCAGCAGCTTATTTCTTCAGGCAAAGAAACTCAGCTCAGCGTTATGAAAATAGCCAAAGATATGGGCTTTGACGGCATTGAATTCATCGACCTATCTCCCGAAAACGGTATGAGCGAAGCTGAATATGCCGTACTTCTCAGAGAAGAAAGTGAAAAACTTTCACTCCCCATTACAGCATATACAATTTCAGCAAATCTGCTTAATGATGCAGGTCTTGATGCGGAGGTTGAGCGTATCTGCCGCAAGGTTGATATAGCAGAAATTCTTGGAGCAAAAGTTATGCGCCACGATGCCGCCTGGGGTATGCCTGACAACCTTAAAAAGAGTGCGGGATTCGAACAGATTCTTCCGATTCTTGCAGACGGATGCAGAAGAGTTACAGAATACGCTCAATCAAAAGGAATAGTCACCTGCATAGAAAACCACGGATTTTTCTGTCAGGACAGCGAACGTGTTGAAAAGATAATTACAAGCGTAGGAAACTCCAATTTTGGTGTGCTTCTTGATATTGGTAACTTCTGCTGTGTTGACGAAAACAGTGCTAATGCCGCCGGCAGACTTGCTCCTTATATTAAGCACGTTCACGCAAAGGATTTTCACATCAAAAACGGTAACGGACTTAATCCCGGCAAAGGATTTTTTAAATCGAGAGGCGGAAATTATCTCAGAGGTTCAATAATCGGTCACGGAGATATTCCCGTTATGCAGTGCATTTCAATTGCAAAAACATCGGGATATGACGGTTATGTAAGTATCGAATTTGAAGGTCTTGAAAACTGCATTGACGGCATTGAAATCGGACTTGATAACCTCAAGAAAATGATTGAATATATTTAAAAAACAGTAAATCCCCCGGTTTTCCGGGGGATTATTTTATATAATGTCAAGCTCTTCCTTGGCTTTTGCCGCCGCATCATCGCGTCGTTTTTTCAGTTCAGCTTCAATGAATTTTCTTTCTTTATTGTCATCCTTAACAAATATAATAACTGCAAGATAAAGAACAGCGCCAACAATAGGTCCGAGAATAAACATCGGCCACTGCCATTTCATAAACACAGCATTCTGCGCAGTCATTGCAAGATTCTGATTGTATCCGACAAGAGTCAGAAGTTTGCCGTTAATGAACAGTGCCAGAGCATCTCCTACCTTTGTTGCAAAGTTCTGCATTGAAAACGTTATGCCTTCGGTACGTTTTCCTGTTTTGTATTCTACATAATCAATCGAATCGCTCATAAGCGAACGGTGCGCTATGTTAACCATAAATGCAGGAATGCTCTGAAGTCCCATAAGAACCGCAACAATAATTATATTCCAAATTTTTTCGAATCCGACAAAATAAGATATTATTCTGAGAACAATCGATGAAACCTGAGCAAGAATAAGCACTCTTTTCATACCGCCGACTTTATCAACAATTTTTGTTGCCGCAAATTGTGCAAAAGTACCCGGAGCACCTGTCAGCAAGCCGTAAACAAATTGTGTTGTTCCGCCGCCTATTTCCATTCCACCGACTTTATAGAAAACCTGGCTTTCAAAAAAGTATGCCCAGGGAACGGATAATTTTATGTATTCAAGAATTCTTGCGAGCGAAATAAGAAGCATTGTTTTGTTATGACGAAGGACAAAAATCGCTTCAAAAAGACTTTCTTTTTCTTCCTTTTCATTTTTAACGGATTCTTTCATTTTATAAGCCGACATCGAAATAAGCTGACCGCCAAAACCGAGAATCAGTGCCGCGCCAAAGAAAAAGGATTTATCGGTTGCACCGAAGTTATTGATTGCAATATCCTTTATAAGAGGAACAAGACCTGCAAGTGCACCGCCCGCAGTAACGCCGATGGCAGTCCACTGAGCTGCTCTTGTTCGTTCTTCAGAACGCGGTGAACTGAGAGCAAGCATACCCCAAAGCGCAACATCCTGCATCGAATAGACCAAATCCCATAGCAAATACAAAACAAGGACATATATAATCGCCTTTTCACTTCCAAGATTCCAGTCCTTGAACATCATAAGACTGATGATACCGATAATTGCAGGCAGATACATCAGATACGGGCGAAGCTTTTCGCCTGATTTTTTGAATGTGTGTCTGTCAATAAGTGCGCCTATAATTGGGTCGTTGATTGAATCCCACAATCGGCTTATACCGGTTATCATTCCAACGGCATCCGCACTGATTTTAAGCACGTTATTGCAAAAATAAAACAGCCATCCGTTAATAAAACCGTAGTTCATATTCTGACCCGCAATGCCTGCCGCATATGCAAACAGATTGCGATTGGGAATAACGCCTTCTTTCTCGGATAAACCAGACCTTAAAACTCCGTTACTCATAGCCAAACCTCCTTTTTTTATATGATTCATTTTAGCATATTGTACAATTAAAAGCAAGAATGTAAAACATTTACTTAGCAAAACAATGAAATATCAATTCAAAGCAGATAAACCGCAAAATATATAACATTTCTACAATGTTGTGTACAATATTTAGAAAATTCTTAATATTTTGACTCTTGATTTTTAATATTCAAAATGTTAGAATATCAACTGTTTGTGATATAATGAAAAAAGAGGTGTGAAACTTTTGACTAAAACATTTTATGATGTAAGACCAATCAGGGATTTAAGAGATTTAATAAACCAGAGCGCAAAGCTCTACGGCGACAGACCCGCTTTTGAAGTCAAGACATCCAAAGGCGAACTTTATGAAATAACATATAAAAAATACTTCGATGAAATTCAATCTCTCGGTACAGCACTTACGGATATGGGGCTCACCGGCGAAAAAATCGCTGTCGGCGGTGACAACTGCTATCAGTGGTGTCTTTCATATATGGCAACCGTAACAGGCGTTGGTGTTATTGTTCCTGTTGATAAGGAATTCCTTTTCGACGATATCAACAATATCCTCAACACAGCCGATGTCAAGCTTTTCTTCTGCGACAGAAAAATCGCAAGAAAGCTTAATGCAAGAAAAGACGAACTCAAAAAAGACCTCACAATTGTATTGATGAATTGTGACAAAGAAGAAGGCGTTCTTCACGTTGACGACCTTGTTGCTAAGGGCAAGGAACTCCTCGCGAGCGGTGACAAACGTTATCTTGAAGCCGAAATTGACCCCGACAAAATGTGCTCGCTTCTCTTTACATCGGGTACAACCGGTATGTCAAAGGGTGTTATGCTCTGCCACAGAAACTTCTGCTTTGAGGTTATGTCCGCAATGGGTGTTATTAAAATTTCACCAGATGATTGCGGTATCTCAATGCTTCCCCTTCATCATACCTACGAAAGCACAATTATTCTTTTCTTTGCACCTTACTGCGGCGCAAAGGTTACATTCTGCGACGGATTCAAATATGTTCTCAAAAACATGAAGGAATTCAATCCCTCAGTTTTTGTTGCAGTTCCCCTTCTTCTTGAAACCGTTCACAGAAGACTTATGAAAGCAATCAAGAACAAGCCCCACGGCGAAACACTTTTCAAGGTCGGCAAGGTTCTTGTTAAAGCAGCGGCAAAGGTCGGCATTGACCTTAAGAAAGTTTTCTTTAAAGAGATTATCGATACATTCGGCGGAAACATGAGACTTATTATCTGCGGTGCCGCACCCATCAACCCTCAGATTCTCAAGGATTTCGAAGCATTCGGCATTCAGATTATCTTCGGTTACGGTCTTACCGAATGTGCTCCCCTTGCAATCATTAACCACGATAAACTCCACATGGCTGAATCCGTTGGTGTTCCCATTCCCGGAAGTGAAGCAAAAATTCTTAACCCAGACCCCGAAACAGGCGTTGGCGAAATCTGCGTCAAGGGCGGTATGGTTATGCTCGGCTACTATAATAACCCCGAGGAAACAGCAAAGGTTCTCGACGAAGATGGTTGGTTCCATACCGGCGACCTCGGTTATGTTGATAAGGAGGGCCATTACTACATTTCGGGCAGAAGCAAGAACGTAATTGTTACAAGCAACGGCAAAAACATTTATCCCGAAGAGCTTGAATATCATCTCAGCACCGACACAAGAGTCGGTGAAAGCATTGTTATCGGTGACGAAAACAAAAAGGGTGAAACAATTGTTGCCGCAAGAATTTTCCCCAACTTTGAAGAAATCAAAGACAGATACGGCAAAAATGCAGACGAATATACAGATGAAGAACTGCACGAGATTATGGATGAGGTTGTTCAGTCGGTCAACGAAAAGCTTCCTCCCTATAAGAGAATCGTTGATTTTAAAATCAGACGTACCGAATTCGTCAAAAACACAACCTCAAAAATTATGCGTCACAAGAATAAGGATTAATTATTCTTCCGTGCAATCTTCGGATTGCACGGTTTTTTATTAAAAAAGGAGGAGTTTTTTATATGAGCAAGAAAAACAGTTTTCTTAAATTTGCAGGTATAACAGGAGCAGTTGTTGCCACCGCATATGCAGCAACGGGAAATTGGTTCATTGAAACATTTCTGAGCAAAAATGGAATACGCAAAATAATTTCAAACGGTTCCGTTCCTGCTGATGACAGTGCTTGCTTCTATGAAAGTGAAGAAGCAATCAAGGGAATTAAATTCTACAGAGAAACACCCTGCGAAGAAATATTTCTTTTTAACCGTTACGGTGTGTGCCTTTATGCCGATTATTATGAAAATCCGAGCGACGTTTATGTTATATCGTGCCACGGATTCACGGGAATTCCTTCTCAAAACAGCATTTTCACAAAGCATTTTTATGAGAAAGGATATAACGTTGTTCTCCCCTACCTCAGAGCGCACGGCAAAAGCGAACATAAATACTGCACTATGGGTTGGCTTGACAGACTTGATGTTATCGACTGGATTTATTATATAATTGATAAAAATCCTTCTGCAAAAATTATTCTTCACGGTGCATCAATGGGTGCGGCAACAGTTATGAATGTTACCGGTGAAAAATTACCCGCAAATGTTATGTGCTGCATTGAGGACTGCGGATACACTTCTCTTTGGGAACAATACAGCATGCAGATAAGAGAAACGACAAAAATCCCCGCTGACATTATTCTCAACATTGTAAATTCAGTTGCGAAAAGAAAACTCAAATTTGACTTTAAAGATAATTCACCGCTTGAGCAGGTTAAGAAATCCTCAACTCCAACCCTCTTTATCCACGGAGATAAAGATTCCGTTGTTCCGTTTTGGATGAACTATCCTCTCTATCAGAATGCGGAATGCGAAAAAGAACGACTTGTTGTTCCCGGTGCAACCCACGCTGCCTCAGGTTATCTTTACCCCGAAATTTATTGGGGCGCAATTGATAAGTTTATAAACAAATACCTTTAATTAAAAATCACCCTTGAGTATTAACAACACTCAAGGGTGGTTACGTTTTGTTTATTTAATTTCAGCGACCCAGGAGAACTCAAACTTTCCGCCTTCCGCAAGATGCTGAATCTCTCTTTTCTTTGAGATATCGTCTTTCACATCGCGGTCATCATTGATGCCGTACCAAGGCTCTATGCAAACATAAGGTGCACCGGGTTTTGCCCAGATACCGAGTACGGGACAATCACCAAAGGTAAACTCAACTTCGTTTTCGCCTTTAATAGTAAGTTTCTTTGATTTAATACCGGAAAGAATAAGTGCATCCTTCTTAAAAATATCCTCAGTAATAACAATTTCCTTTGAATCTTCAATAACGGGGAACTTTTCGGGGATGAGAAGATTGTCGCTGTCTATACGCTCTGTTTCAAGTGTTTCAGCTTCTTCAAACTCAATAACATCACCGATTTTGCAATTGAATCCGGGATGTGCGCCGATTGAAAAATACATGTCTCCGTTGGTCTTATTGACAACTGTCATTGTATTGACAAGAGATTTACCGCAAAGCTCAAAAGCAACAAGAAGTTCAAAGTCAAAAGGATAGCTTTTAAGAGTATTTTCATCACTTTCAAGGCTGAAAACTGCCTTTGCGCCGTTGCATTCTTTAACCTTAAAAAGAAGTTTTCTTGCAAGACCGTGCTTGGGCATTGTGTATTCAACACCGTTATAGCGGAATTTATCATCAATAAGCTGACCGATAACAGGGAACAGCACAGGTGCCTGACCGTACCAAATATCAGGATTACCTTGCCAGATGAATTCTTTGTTGTTTTCTTTCAGAACAAGTGAATGAAGCTGAGCTCCCATATCATCAATTTCACAAGTCAGAAATTCATTTTCAATTTTATAAAACATAAAGCATTCTCCTTCGCAGTATAATTTACATCAATAAATAATTTAACATATCACTCTTCAAAATGCAATTAATTTCTTCTGAGTGTTTTTATATATTCTTTGCATTCATCAGAAATACGGTAGCTTTCAACAGCTTTCCGAATCGTTTTGTTATGAGTATCGGCATCAAGTTTGTGCTGTTCGAGATAAGGTAAAACATCTTCACAATTCTTTGCGAGTGCGGTTGCGAAATACCACGCTTGCATCATTCTGATATAATATTCATCCGAACGGATATCTGCAACCATATCAGAATATTCAATACTGAAATTACCGTCAAGATAATAACACATCAGCATTTCAATTGCAAAACGAACAGAATACGTATCCTCGGATTTTATCCATATTCTGATATGCGGAAGCAATTCTGATAAATGACTCTTGAAGATTTTAGGTCGCATCATATCACAAGTTGCCCAGTTATCAACAAACGGAAGAAAACTGTTAAGACGTTCGATACAAAGGTCAAAATTATCAGTCAATTCAATCAGAAATGCATGAAGATTATTTTCTTCATAATATTTATGAGGCAAGATACTGATGTAACTCTCCGCATACGATGTTTTTGAAATTTCTTTGGTGAATTTTCTCAAATCAGGCGTGCGCACTCCGATTACAAGCTCTTTTGAAACCGTCGGAATAAGCTTTGAGTAAAAATTACGGTATTTGAGATCCTGCATTTCAAACAATCTGTCACGAATAAATTTTTCTACCATCATTCTCTCCGTAATTAATCGTATAATTTATTAACCGTTACCGAAAAAATATGCGGCGCATAAGAATCACGGTTATTGAATTTAACAGAACCGTTGTTTGTGAAAGTGATTTCATTTTCACCTGCATTAAGTTCAATATTCATCGTTACTGTTTTAACGGTATCCCAACTGTAAGTATTTCTGCACCAGAGATTCTGCTCGTCTCCGTTGACGTTCACGGTTATAAATCGTTCGATAAGGTCGACATTATAGCTGTGAACACCACCCTCATCGTTATTGGCGTATGAAACTGTCATTCTGTAGTTTCCGCTTTCGGGAACGGAAATTTTGAATGATGCACTTCCGCCAAGCGACGAAATCCCGCTGATATATCCGTCGTTTTTTCCGTTAAGAATTTCCGCACCGTCTGCAAGAATCATATCAGAAGGCTCAATTTTAAAATCGTATCCGTTTTTATCAGTTTTATTTATTTTACAAACAACGTCTTCGGATATTTTGATATCAATGTAGTTCAGACCTTTTCTGAGATAAACGATTGAAAATCCGTTTTCTGTATTTCCGTATGCACCGTCAATCATAAACTTGCAAGGAATACCAACATTCATTTCGTAAAACCCGTCGTCAGGTGCAACAGCAAGAAAGGACTTTGTGCCGTTATTACTTCTGTCAGAATCGGCAATGGTTGTGATTTCACTTTCATCAGAATGTAATGACAGCAACATACTGTCAACTACAAATGTTCCTGATTTATGTGAAAGAGTCAATGAATGATTGCCTTTTTCGAAATATTTTTTAAATGTGATTTTATCGGTATATTCACTCTTGATTGTGTTGGGCAGTGATAAATCGGAAACCTCGCCGTCAAGTGTCATTTCAGCAACGGAATCCACCCTTTCGTCAGGCGTTTCACCGTCATTTGAATTCCCGAAAATAATCTTCAGGTCATAGTAAGCGCTTTCATGAACTTCAAAATTCATCGTAACGCCGTCTCCTGCTCTTTCAAGACCGCCGACCATTCCTGACTGCTTACCGGTTGTTGCGTATGCACTGTCATAAGTATACGTAAGTCCCGAAAGAATACCATCCTCGAACTCATAACGAACAGGTAAATTATTGTTTGTGTATTCCTCACAATGGCTGTCAGCATTTGAAATTACAACACGGTAAACAGCTGTGGGATCAATGTTTTCAAGTTCTATTTCCAGCTTACCGAGCGTAATATTATCCGTATATTTTTTGACGAGAATCGGCGAATTTACAATACCGCTGATTCCTTCAAAATACACACATTCAATTCTGATTTCGACAGTTTTTCCGAGCTTTGTCTTATCAAGATTTTTAAGAAAAATATCAGCGGGATAATCACACCCTCCGCAAAGAACCGTAATCTCGTTTTTAGTGTCATTCAACGATGAAATGCCGTTAAAACCTTTGTAATGAAAACGGTTATAGCCATATTTGATTACATTGGCAAAATCCGAATGAAGAATATCGATCACTTTTGATTGTAATCTGTCGCCCTCCATATCCGCATACCAGCGGAACATCCACCAATTGGAATTCGGACTGTTGTTATCTGCCACAGTATCACAAAGATTATTTGCAAGTCGCCAATAAGCAACATTTCCGTATACCCCTGAATTTTCAATTGCAACAACATATTTGAGCATATCCGCAGGTGAACCGCATTCCTGCATTGTTCCGTATTCCGTCACAATAACAGGCAATTCGTTTATTCCGAGTGTTTTTTCTATCTCACGATAATCATCTGTATGCTCCTGCCAATATAAAGATGAGGTTTCACCAAGTTCATGATAAATCATAATGTCGGGCAAGCAGTTATTTTCTTTGCAATATTCAAGGAAATGTCTGATTTCGTAACTGTCATAATCGCAGTAACCGGGGCCTCCGATTAAAGCGTCGTTGTCAATCGAACGAATCAGTTCATATGTAACCTTCCATGCTTCATAAAACCTGAATTTAGCCTCATCATCATACATGAGCCAGGTGCCGTCATCTGAAAGCGTTCCGAACCAGACAGCATTATCCGCCTCATTATACGGACAATAAACCAAGCGGTCAGAATATTCCTTCTGAGAAAGTTTTGTTACATTCTCTGTGACTTGCGGCAAAAATCTGTTTTCAACGAATGACACGCAATCATACGCGTTATTCTTACGCAAATTCCATATTTCATCGTGACAGTAGTACCATGTATCAAAACAATCCTGAAGATATACAGTGATATAATCACAACTGTCAAGCAATGAAGAAACATCATCAACATCACCTATCGGATGCTGAAGTCCTTCGATAACCTTCTGTGAAACACTTGAAACATCAATACTTTCAACAACTGCCGAATCAGGAACACCTTCTTGCGCAAGCCCGTAGAGAAAACCCGAGGCTCTGCTCGACATTTCACCAACGCTTACAGATGCATCAATCTCGAGAGTCGGCTCAAACAAATAAGGTAATCCTTCTCCGGCAAGACTTAAAGCAGTAAAAAAGCCCAATATTATACTTAAAATTTTCTGCATAACAACACCCATTTTCTATGTTTCATAAATTATACATTTTTTATATATTGAATGTCAACAATTGAATTTAAATGAAAATTTATAAAAAAGTATATAAATAAAAATAATTGTATTGATTTTTGTATTTATATATTATATAATATAATAAAATTTAATTCTGATATATTGATGCAGGTGTGATACTATGAAAAAAACAGATGAATTTATTGAAATAGACATTATACGTCTTTTAAAAATCGTTATGAAAAAGATATGGGCGGTTATTCTGTCTGCCGTTATTTTCGGAGCTGCAACATTCGGATTTACATATCTTTTTATCGAACCTACTTACGAAGCAAGAACCTTGCTTTATGTTAACAACAGCAGTTTCTCGGTCGGAAACACAAGTTTTAACATTTCAACTTCTTCTCTGAGCGCTGCGCAGGAACTTGTTAACACTTACATCGTTATCCTCAAAGCCAGAACTTCGCTTAATGAAATAATCGAATTTGCAGATCTTGACCGAGATTATCTGGAACTTCAGGATATGATTTCTGCCGCCCCTGTTAACTCAACAGAAATTTTTGAAGTAGTTGTTACAAGCACCAATCCGGCTGAATCTGAAAAGATTGCAAATGCAATTGCAACACTTCTGCCCAAAAGAATTGCAGAAATTGTTGACGGCAGCTCGGTAAGAGTTGTTGACTATGCGATTGTTCCCACTTCACGTTCCGGACCCAGTTATGCTAAAAATTCATTTATCGGATTATTAATCGGAATAATCATTTCTGTTGCAATAATTATAATGCGCGAGTTCTTTGATGTTTTTGTCAGAGAAGAGCAGCATATTACTCAAACCTATTCTTATCCCATACTTGCCGCTATTCCCAATATGCGCAATCCAAAATCCGGCGGGTATTATTCTTCGGATAAATAAACTGCAGGAAAGGAGAATTAAAGTATGAAACTTTTCAACAACTCAAAAAACAAAGCAGTTGTTCAATCGGGTAACACTCTTGATGGAACTTCAATCTGCGACAATATGAATTTTGCAGCTTCAGAAGCATATAAAAGACTCAGAACCAACATTCTTTTTTCTTTTGCGGATAACACTTCGTGCCGAGTTATCGGAGTTACAAGCGCACTCCGCGGCGAAGGGAAAAGCGTTACCACAATCAACATAGCATACACAATGGCACTCAACGGAAAAAAAGTTCTTCTAATAGACGCAGATATGCGTATCCCTTCAATCAGCAAAAAACTTGATCTCAGCAAAGGAATCGGTCTATCAAATCTACTTGTAGGACTTGATAAAGTTAACGAAACATTCCAGAGATTTAACAGCACAAAACACGAAACAGGTTTCGATATCATCCCCGCAGGCGACCTTCCTCCGAACCCCGCAGAACTTCTCGGCTCAAAAAGAATGTCATCTCTGCTTAATTCTCTTAAGCAACATTATGATTTCATTTTTATTGACCTCCCCCCTATCTGCGCTGTTTCGGACGCTCTTATCGCTTCAAAAGTAACCGACGGAATGATTATTGTAGTTCGTCAGGACTACTGCAGAACAGACACACTCAGAGATACAGTCAAGCAGCTTGAATTTGTCGAAGCAAATATTATCGGTTTTGTATATAACGGTGCTGATGACGGAAGCGGATCATACGGCAAATACGGTAAGTACGGAAAAAACGGTAAATACAGCAAGTATTACTCAAAGCATTACGGAAATTATTATGAAACTCCTGAAACATATAATAATAAAGGTTAAAAATGACTGATTTTCATTCTCACATCTTGCCAAAAACTGATGACGGAAGTTCAAGTATTTCAGAATCAATTGAAATGCTTACTTCAACAAAAAAACAAGGAATCAACCGTATAGTCGCAACCCCACATTTCTATGCTTCAGACGAAACTCCGAATGATTTTCTTTATCGCAGAAATCATAATTATCAGAATTTGATTTCTGCAACCAAAGAATTATCTCTTCCTGAAATAATTCTCGGAGCAGAAGTCGGATTTTTTGAAGGCATGAGCGATTGTGACGAACTTAAAGACATGATAATTTCAGGCACTTCTCTGCTCATGGTTGAAATGCCCGTTTGCAAATGGTCTGACCGAATGCTTTATGAGCTCAACGCAATTAATGAAAAGCAAGGCATCATCCCTCTTATTGCTCATATCGACAGATATATAAAGCTCCTTCACGACAAAAAAATTGTCAATAAACTTAACGGTCTACCTGTTCTGATTCAGGCGAACTCCAGTTTCTTTATCAATAAAAAAACTGCAAGACTTGCGTTTTCACTGCTCTCGAAAGAAAAGATTCATCTTATTGGGTCTGACTGTCATAACACAACCGCCCGTCCTCAAAATCTTGAAGATGCTTTTTCTGAAATCAGAGATAAACTCGGCAACGATACTCTTGCAAAAATTTTAGAAAACGAAAAACTGGTTTTTTCAAGCAGAAAATCCTCGTTGGAGGAACTGTTTATATGAAAAAAAAGAACACACTACTTATTCTCGGAATTGTATTCGCTTTTGTTTGTATAATTCTGGTTAGTCTTGCTCTTTTCATCAGCAAAAATCCACCCGAATTACCTGAGCAAACAATAAATTATGTGACTGAGAATATTGAACATTCATCTAAAAAAACAAAATATCAAAGTCCGATTGACTTCAAGAAATTACAAAACGAATCCTCTGATATTTTCGCTTGGATTAACATCGAAGGCACAGATATCGAATACCCCGTTCTTTTCCGTAAAGGCGACAATTCTTATTATCTGAAAAGAAACATTTACGGTGAATATGACAGAAACGGTTCGCTTTTTATTGAAGACTACAACAAAACAGACTTCAGCGATCCTGTTACAATAATCTATGGTCATCACATGAGCTCAGGTGCAATGTTCGGTAAACTTCAGCAAATATATACAAATCCTGAATCATTCAGGACACATAATAGAATCACGATTTATACACCTGAAAAAGAGCTTGTTTACCGCGTTTTTTGTGCTGTACCGCTTGACAACTCACATATTTTATATTATAATAATTTTGGTAATGCATTAGAATTTGAACGTTTCTTTGAAAAAGTCTATAATACTCGCTCTTTACTCTCGTTCTATGATGAAACAGTCAAAGTAACACCCGATGACAAAGTTCTGATGCTTTCAACTTGCTTTGAAACAGACTATTCCAAACGATATGTTGTCATGGCTGTTTTTGAAGAAGAAATAAATTAATAAACTATAAACGGAGATGATTTAATTGAAAAAGGCAATTTCACTCATTCTTTCACTTCTTATGGTGTTCAGCCTCGGTATCGTCGGCTTTGCAGCAGAAGATGATTTCAGACCCAGCGTTGATTCAAAAGATCACCCTGTAATTGTTCCTCAGGATTTTAACGGTGTTTCATTTGACGCTCTTATCCTTGATGATAATAACAATGTCATCGAAGGAATTCACATCGTAACCCACAAGAATCCTGACGGCGAAATCATTATCACGGCTTATTCCGAAAAAGATGTCGCCGATGAAAGAGTTAACGTTGTTTATTTTGAAGCTTCATATGAAGAAATCCTTAGTTCAAGAAGCCTCAAAGAACTTAATGACCTCATTCCCCTCGGTATGGTTGTTCGTGATTTCTTTGACATCACACTCGTCGGAACATACAAGGATATTTTCAAAGAAGGTAAGAAACTTCAGATCAAATTTGACATCGGCGCCGAACTCAAAGATAAGCTTATGGTTCTTACTCGTTGTTCAGACGAATCAGGTTGGGAATTTGTTGAATCAGCAACTGTAAATCCTGACGGCACAATAACCGTTATTTTTGACAAGCTCTGCCCTGTTGTTTTCATCACAGAAGATACTGGTGTAGTTCAGTCTCCTGCAACATCTGATTTTGCAACAACTGCACTCTGGAGCCTTGCAATCATCTTTGGCATCGGTTCAGTTTGCATGATTATTGCTTCAAAGAAAAAATCTGCAAGAGTAAAATAATCATATATAATTAATCTAAATTAAGGTAAAGCGCTATGATGGGTATAAAAAGTTCTACTTTTAAACTCCTCGCAGCGCTTTTTACTGCGGTAATTTTTCTGTCTATGCTGTTTATAGGA
>JAZNHM010000037.1:0-3762 GCA_045576955.1 Acutalibacteraceae bacterium
TTGATGAAGTTTGCAATGAGCTCTGCGGGGAATACTCCGCCTGCGGTGAGGAAATCGTTGTCAGCCTCAAGAGCATCAAGAGCATCGGGAAGAGAGGTGGGAAGCTGAGTGAGCTTTGCCTTTTCTTCTTCGGGAAGGTGATAAAGGTTAACATCGTAGGGACCCCAGCCGTTTGCATGAGGATCAATCTTGTTCTTAACGCCGTCAAGACCTGCCATAAGGATAGCTGCATAGCAGAAGTAGGGGTTGCAGGTTGCGTCGGGGTTACGAAGCTCAAATCTTCTCTTGTCGGGGCTTTTTGCGTAAGCGGGGATACGGATAACAGCGCTTCTGTTTGATGTTGCATAGCCTACTGTTACAGGTGCTTCGTAGCCGGGAACAAGTCTCTTGAAGGAGTTCGTGCTGGGATTGGTTATAGCACAGAGAGCACCGATGTGCTTAAGAAGACCGCCCATGAAGTAGTGAGCAGTTTCGCTAAGATGTGAATAACCGTTGTCATCCGAGAATACAGGCTCGCCGTCCTTGAAAAGAAGCATATGAACGTGCATACCGCTGCCTGCTTCGCCGTAAATGGGCTTAGGCATAAAGGTTGCTGATTTACCGTATTTGAGAGCTGTGTTGTGGATGATGTATTTAATCATCATTGAAGCATCTGCCATATGAACAACTTCGCCAAGCTGAGGCTCGATTTCATACTGACCGGAAGCTGCTACTTCGGGATGATGATAGTTAATGTCGATGCCTGCATCTTTCATATGCATACACATTTCACTGCGGCATTCATACGAAGTGTCAAAAGGTTTTGCAATGTGATAGTTCTTCTGCTTGGGAACAACAACGCCGAGACCGTCGGTGTTTGAATTCCAGAAAGACTGACTTGCATCAACTGTTGCACCGATGTGTCTGCCTTCAACATTCCATCTGACATCGTCAAAAAGATAGAATTCGAATTCGGGAAGAATCTTCATTTCGTCGGCAACGCCGCTCTTTTTCATATATTCAACAGCAGCCTTGATAATGTTTCTGGGATACTGAGCAAGAGGACGGTTTTCGGGGGTATCGATAATCATTGCATTACCTGTCATTGAAAGGGTTGCAATGTCACAGAAGGGGTCAATAACTGCTGTGTCGGGGTCGGGGATAAACACCATATCGCTCTTTTCAACAACAGCGTAGCCATAGTTTGAAGCGTCAAAACCGATACCGCTTTTCATTGTATCTTCAGAGAAATTTTCTGCGGGAATTGTAACATGACGGTATTGACCGTTGATGTCAACCATCTTGAAGTCAACCATTTTAATGTCTTTTTCTTTGATTATGTTCAGGATATCCTGAATGCTCTTTGCCATTGGAATCACTCCTTCCAAATATTTCATCCTAAATTATATCAATTAATCCTTTTTTCGTCAATAGTATATATAATAAATAATCAAAACCAAAGTATTGAAATTATGCGGATTTTGTAGGATAATAAGCTAAAACAAAAAGTGAGGATATAATGATGACCCAAGTAGTCGCTGCGTTGATTCGCAAGGATAATAAATTTATGATTTTTCAGAGACCTGAGTCAAAAACAAGGGCATTCCAATGGGAGTTTGTCGGAGGTAAGGTTGAAGACGGTGAAACACTTGAAGAAGCACTTATCCGTGAATGTCGTGAGGAAATCGGTGTAACCGTCAGGGTAGGGGATGTGTTTACGGAAGTTGACCATGAATATCCCGATATAACTATTCATCTGACTCTTTTTAATGCGGAAATTGAGGACGGTATTCCGCAGAAACTTGAACATAATGATATCAGATGCATAACGCCTGACGAAATTTCCAAATATGAATTTTGCCCCGCGGATGATGAAATTCTTAAGAAAATTATAGCCGAATTTTAATTCATAATTAACCAAAATATTTTAATTTATTGTTCAGATTTAACAAAATTTACATATTTTACCAAAATCTATTGAAAAGATGACTTTGCAAGCGTATAATGTGTGGCAGAGCGTCACACTCGCTGTTGGAGGTAGTTATGTATAAGGCAGAACAGAAGGAGATTTCGGCAGAAGACAGTATAATATTGGTTTGGGGAATTTCAGATGATAATGGGTTTATCCTTGATTTCACAACCGATAAGAATATTGCAGAAGAGTTTGCCGATATTCTCAATAAAAATGATGTTGAGAGACAGCATATTGCCGAAATAATCGAGGACTATTATTATTCAGGTTAATTCGTTCTGCTTCAGAAGAAAAAGCCTTTCCTTGTTATATCCCAAGGAAAGGCTTTTAAGTTTGATGTTTATTTCACGTCGTTTTTATCGAATCTGTCACCGCATTCGGGGCAGAACTTCGGGGGATTGTGGGGGTCTTCGGGTTTCCAACCGCACTTATCGCACTGATAAAGAGGTGCACTTGCAGGCTTTTTGTTGCCGCATTCAGCGCAGAATTTACCTTTATTCATTGCGCCGCAAGCACAGATCCAGCCTTCTGCTTCCGCGGGCTTAGGTGCGCCACATTCAGCGCAGAAATTACCTTTGTTGACCGCGCCGCAAGCACAAGTCCAGCCGCCTGCTGTCGGTGCTGCCTGCTGTTGCTGCTGAACACCTGCCTGATACATCTGTGCCGCATTGAAACCGCCGTTTGCATTCATTGCCATACCCATTCCCATAAAGCCGGTCATCGCACCGGCCTCATTGTTTGCGGCAGCTTCCATTGCGTTTGCCTGCGCATCGGTCATTCTGCCCGCCATCATAAACGGATTGCTGCCCATTGTTGCGGCATCTTCCATCTGATTGATTTTCTGCATATCCTCGGGAGTGAGGGTGATGGGATTAAGCGCAATTGACTCAACAGAAATACCTCTGTGGTCTGTCCACTCAACCCTGAGTGCAGCGTTCATTGCGTCCTTAAGCTCGGTTGTGTGTGCGGGAATCTGTGCGGGGCGAAGCTCAAGCTCGGTAAGTCTTGCGAATGCAGGCTGAAGTGCTGAAATAAACTCAGTCTTGAGCTGCATATCAATTTCTTCTCTTCTGTATTCGTCGCTTACATTGCCTGCAATTTTGGTGTAGAAAAGAATGGGGTCGGAGATTTTATATGAATAAATACCGTTGCATCTTACCTGAACGGTGCGGCTCATACCGATTCTCTTATTCACGACCTCAAACATAAACGGATTGGGTGTGCCAAACTTGTTGTCCATTATCTCTTTGGTGTTGAAATAATAAACTCTCTGGTCTTTGCCGGTATCGCCGCCGTATGTAAATCTCTTACCTATCTGCTTGAAGGTTTCTTTGAGTGAATCGCCGAATTTGCCGGAGAAAATTGAAGGCTCTGTTGAGGTGTCATATGTAAATTCACCGGGTTCAGCGCAAACTTCAACAACCTTGCCCTGCTCAACGATAATCATGCACTGACCGTCTGCAACAGCAATACCCGAACCGTTGGATATAACGTTGTCACTGCCTTTTGTATTGGAAGAACGTCCGCCTACTCTCTTCTGTCCTTTCACCATAAGCACATCGTTTTCAAGTGAATCGCAGTAGAAAAACTCTTTCCACTGGTCAGCCAATACTCCGCCGAGTGCTCCAATACCTGCTTTAATAAGTCCCATATTAGATTTCTCCTTTCAAAACCGGATACGCATAACAAGAGAAGTGTACCGAAAAAATTATGAGAATAATAACTTTATTTTAAAAAATTGTATCATAAAAAATATGAAGTGTAAAGAATATAGTTGTTTTTTTATTGTTGAATCGGAATCATTTTGGATT
>JAZNHM010000038.1:0-13139 GCA_045576955.1 Acutalibacteraceae bacterium
CACATAATAAATGTCACCAATGCCCCTCATAAGACGATGGTAGGTGTCAAGGCATTTGTGTTGGAAAACTCCGAAAAGCTTTTCATCGAGCGTATATTTGGTGATTCCGTAGTGATAGTAAAGAGCCGCCTGAGCACCCCAGCAGATATGGAATGTTGAATAGACATTCTTTTTGCTCCATTCAAAGATGGTGCAGAGCTCGTCCCAATAGTCAACCTGCTCAAATTCAAGGTTTTCAACCGGTGCACCCGTAACAATGAGACCGTCATACTTCTTTTCACAAATCTCATCAAAGGTTTTATAGAATTTGAGCATATGTTCCTGGGAGGTGTTTTTTGATTTATGTGATTTAACTTGCAGAAGCTCAACCTCAACCTGAAGAGGTGAGTTACTGAGAAGTCGTAGAATCTGGGTTTCTGTTTCGATTTTTGTCGGCATAAGATTGAGAATCAGAATGTTGAGCGGACGTATGTCCTGCGACATTGCTCTGTCCTCTGTCATAACAAAAATATTTTCTGATTCCAGCGACTTATGTGCGGGAAGTTCGTTTGCTATTTTAATTGGCATTGAATCACCTTACATTAAAGAATTTTTTTGTTTGCTGTAAGCAGTGCTTTTGAAACCGCTGATGCGATAACGAAACCTGCGATTGCTTCAACAACACCATTGAGTCCGACAAACCACGCAAAGAATGCAACAATGTTTGTTGCTGCAGACTGACCGTAAAGGCTTGAGAAAACATCGGTCTGACCGAAAAGCAGAATGAATCCGCCAACGAAAAGAAGTGTGTTGATAAGCGGACAGGCAAGGCCCGAAACGGTGCAGGGAATTGAATTTGTTTTGCAAACCTTTGAAAGTCCCTTGAAGATAAGACCTGTCAGCCAGCCTTCGAGAATTCTCGGCACGAAGCAGAGAATGAAGGTGAGAATCGGACTAACGTTAACGAGCATAGCTCCGAATGCGCTCATTCCTGAAAAAGCCTGCCAGAAGCTGGTGAGGCCGAAAACTGCGCCGCATACTGCCCCGGCAGAAGGACCGAGTACAATTGCACCGATGGCAACGGGAATGATGTTGAGCGTTATTTCGATAACGCCGATTTTGATGTAGCCGATGCTTGTGAAGCCGAAGATTATCAGTAATGCAACAAGCACAGACAGTTGGGTGAGACGCAGTATGCGTCCGGTTTTTGCGGATGATTTTGACATAATATATTCCTCCTTGCTACTACTCTGAATTTTTTCAGATGCAGTGCAAAATTTGACGAATAAATAATATTTATTTTTTGTTTTTTTCGTAAAGAACCTTAAGACCGTAAAGAATGAGTTCCCTGTTGAAAATTATTTCTTGCTTGCAGCTTTTGATGAGGTCCTTTGCAAGTCCTCCCGTTGCAACTCTCGATGCAACTTTTTCGCCAAGCTCTTCCTCGAGCTTTTCGCACATACCGTCTATCATCGAAGCATAGCCGAAAACCGTGCCTGATTGCATTGAATCAATTGTGTTTTTGCCGATTGCTTTTGCGGGAGTCTTGAGACTGATTGCAGGGAGCTGAGATGTTCTTGCAGAAAGAGCATCAAGAGAAATACCGATGCCGGGTGCAATTGTGCATCCGCAGAAGGCACCGTTCTTGTCGATAACGCTTATCTTGCTTGCCGTGCCAAGGTCAATGACAAGGCAGGGGAGCGGATAAAGCGCCGCCGCACCCACACATCCTGCAAGAAGGTCTGCGCCAAGCTGAGCGGGATTATCAATCAGAATGTTCATACCCGTTTTGATTCCGGGGCCGAGAATCATAGGCTTGCAACCCGTAACCCTTTCAACAGCACTGCTCATTGCTCCCGAAAGCTCGGGTACAACGCTACTTATTGCCGCACCATCAAAGCTGTTGCACGGCATTTCGTAAAGAGAAAAAATCTGCTTGAATTCAACCGCATATTGGTCGGGAGTTTTACTGCGGTCAGTTGCGAGTCTTGAAACAAAAACAAGCTCATCTTTATTATAAACACCCATTGTTATATTGGTGTTGCCTATATCGATTGTAAGAAGCATAGCATAATCCTCCTATTATAATCTTTCTAATTATACTACATAATAAAAAATATTGCAATGAAAAATCGCTTGCATTTATTAAATATTATTGTATAATATATTAAAAATAATGGAAACGGAGGGAGTTTTACCGTGAAATGTTCGGTGTGTCCGAAAAACTGTAAGACGGACAGAAGCAAAGAAACGGGATTCTGCTCCGTTGGCGAGAATATAAAGGTTGCAAGAGCGGCTCCGCATTTTTGGGAGGAACCTTGCCTGAGCGGTGAAAAAGGCTCGGGTACGGTGTTCTTTTCGGGATGCAATCTCGGCTGCGTTTTTTGTCAGAATTACGGACTAAGCCACGATGCATTCGGAAAAGAAGTGACCGGAACAGAGCTTATGAAAATTTTTGATGCGCTTATTGAAAAAGGCGTTCACAATCTTAACCTTGTTACTCCTACTCATTATGCGCCGATGCTCGCAAAGGTGCTTGAAGAATACAAGTCATCTGTACCCGTTATCTGGAATTCATCGGGTTACGAAAAGGCAGAAACGCTGAAAATGCTTGAAGGTCTAATTGATATTTATCTGCCTGATCTCAAATACTTTGATTCCGCTCCAGCTCTCAAGTATTCGGGTGCAGAAGATTATTTTGATTATGCATCATCTGCCATTCTTGAAATGCAAAGGCAGGTCGGTACGGTCAGACTTGACTCAAATGGAATTGCAAAAAGTGGACTCATAATCCGACATATGGTTTTACCGGGCAATATTTCGCAGGCGGTCAAGGTTTTTTCGTGGGTGCGTGAAAAACTGCCCGAAGATACTTACATCAGCGTTATGCGACAGTATGTGCCTTTTGGTAAGGCAAAGGATATTCCGCCGATAAACAGAAGGCTTTCTGCAAGAGAATATTCAATTGTAAAACAGAAAATTCTTGCTCTCGGATTCGAAAATTGCTATTTTCAGAGCGGCGAAGCGGCAGAAGAAAGTTTTATTCCAAATTTTGACCTCGAAGGTGTTGACCTTTAATAAAATATTTGGTAAATTAATAGATGTAAATAATCGAAACGGAGGTTTTCGTTATGTCAAAAGCAAAAGGATTTGCAGCAGAATTCAAAAAATTTATTATGAGAGGCAATGTTATTGATCTTGCAGTCGGCGTTATCGTTGGCGGTGCATTCCAGGGAATCGTAAAGTCACTTGTTGACGATGTTGTTATGCCTGTTATCAGCCTTGCAACAAAGGGTCTTGACTTCACAAACTGGTTCATCGCTCTCGACGGTGGTGAATATGCAACTCTCGAAGCTGCTCAGGAAGCAGGCGCAGCAGTGCTCAGCTACGGTAACTTCATCAGCGCAATTCTTAACTTCCTTATTATGGCATTTGTTGTTTTCCTTCTTGTTAAGGGCATCAACACAATTGCAGAAAAGACAAAGAAGGCTGAAGAAGAAGCTCCCGCTGCTCCCACAACCAAGGAATGCCCCTATTGTAAGAGTGAAATCGCACTTGAGGCAACAAGATGCCCCCATTGCACATCCCAGCTTTAATATTGAGTTAAATACAAAGCGCAGAGCACGCTATGATGCTTTGCGCTCTTTTTTATAAAGGAGTTCACAATGAAATTAGGTTTTATTGGAACGGGCAATCTTGCAAGCGCAATTCTCAAAGGTGTTGTTGCCGCAGAAGAAATACCCGCAAACGAAATAATGATTTATGATATTAATGCCGAAAAACTGACTGAGCTTCGTGAAGAACTTTCTGTTGTGACGGCTGATAGTGCAAGCGAAGTTGCTGCAAAGTGCGAATATGTTGTTATTGCTGTTAAGCCCAAGGATTTTGGCTCTCTTGCAGTGAAAATCAGCAATGATGTAAAGTTAACTGATACTGTTGTGATTTCAACTGCCGCGGGAACTCAGCTTGAAAAGATCAAGGAATATTTCGGCTTTGATGTTAAAGCGGTAAGAATTATGCCCAACATCAATGCCTCGGTCGGCGAGTCGATGACTGCGATCTGTGCATCTGAGAGGGTTGATTATGCAGAAAAAGAATTTGCAATGAATCTTTGCTCGTATTTTGGCAGAGTTGTCGAGCTTGAGGAAAAATATTTTTCAGCTTTTACCGCAATCGCAGGCTCTGCTCCTGCTTTTGCATATATGTTTGCCGATGCGCTTGCAAACGCAGGTGTCAAATACGGACTTCCTGCAAAAACAGCTCAGGATATTGCGGCTCAGATGCTTTTTGGCTCAGCAAAGCAGCTTCTTGAAAGTCCGCTGACTGTTAGTGAGCTTATCAGAAATGTCTGCTCACCCGGCGGAACAACAATCGAAGGTGTGTGCAGTCTTAAAGAAACCGGATTTGAAAATTCGGTTATAACCGCAGTTGACAAGACTGTTGAAAAAGACAGATTAATGAGTGCTTCAAAATAGAGAGGTGTTTTTTATGGATCTTTTAATTTTAAATTCGCTTGAAAAGGTTTTTGCAGACGAAAGACCGTCTGCCCCCGAACATAAAAGTTTTTCCATGCTCAAAAACGAACGTTCGTCATTCCAGGCGGCTTTCTGCTGTGAAAACAGCGGAGAAGTTATTGCTGAAATAAGCGGAAAACTTGCGGAAAAATCGAAGGTGTATTTTGTTAAAGATGTACCCGTGGGCAATGCCTGCTATGAAGATGCGGATGATTTTTATCTTCGCAAGACCTCTGGTGATTACCCCGATTGTCTTGTTCCAAATAATGAAAAAATCAAAGTAAAAAAAGGAAAGTGGTACAGTTTTTGGATTGAGGTTTCTCCCGACGGTGAAGCGGGCGAAAGTGAGCTTTCCATCAAGCTTAATTCGGAATCGGAAAGTTCGGAAGGAAGCATAAAAATCGAGGTTATCGATGCGGAACTTCCCAAGCAGGAGATAATTTATACCAACTGGTTCCATTGCGACTGTCTTTGCAATTATTATAATGTTGAGCCGTTCAGCGATGAATTCTGGCGCATCTGCAAAAACTATGTAAAGACCGCAGTTGACCACGGTATGAACTTTATTCTTACTCCGCTTTTCACTCCGCCTCTTGATACAAGAGTCGGTGGCGAGAGAAGAACCGTTCAGCTTGTCAGAGTGCGTCATAACGGTGGAAAATACTATTTCGATTTCAGAAATTTGAGAAAATGGATTGCAATGTGCCGTGAATGCGGAGTTGAATATTTTGAGATGAGCCATCTGTTTACCCAATGGGGTGCGAAGCACGCTCCAAAGATTGTTGCAATCGACAGAAAAGGCAGAGAAAAGAAGATTTTCGGTTGGACTACAAGAACATCAAGCAAGGAATACGATAAGTTCCTCCGTGTTTTTGCCGCAGAGCTTATAAAGGTTATTGACAGTGAAGGAATCCGTGAAAAATGCTTTTTCCATGTTTCTGATGAACCCAACATAAAGCAACTTGAAACCTATAAAAAGCGTGCAAAGCTGATTTCCGAAATCTTCCCCGGATTCAGAGTTATTGACGCTCTTTCGGACTATGAATTCTATGAAACAGGAGCAGTGAAACAGCCTATTCCCTCAGAAGATCACATCGAAAAATTTGTCGGTGAAGTGCCCGAACTCTGGACCTATTATTGCTGCGGTCAGGGCACAAAATATGCTCCCAACAGATTTATGTCTATGCCCTCACTCCGCAACAGAGTGCTCGGTATCATTCTCTATAAATATGACGTCAAGGGCTTCCTTCAGTGGGGATATAATTTTTACAATTCGCAGTATTCAATCAAACCTATCGACCCCTACAAGGTAACCGATGCGGGCGGCGGATTCCCCTCGGGCGATTCATTTGTTGTTTACCCTGCGCAGGACGGAACGGCTCTTGCCTCGCTCAGACTCAAGGTTTTCTATGACGGTTTCCAGGATATTGCGGCGCTCCGCCTTCTTGAAAGCAAAATCGGCAGAGAAAAGGTGCTCGAATTCATCGATAAAGACCTTTTCAAACCTCTGACATTTATGGAATATCCTCACGAAACAGAGTGGCTTCTCGAAACGAGAGAAAAAATCAATCAGATGATTAAGGAGAACTGATATGCCTATCTTTTTTGACAGCGAAAAGAAGATTTTTAAGCTTGATACGGCAACTTCGAGCTATATTTTTGAGATATATCAGGAAAATTATCTTGTGCATCTTTATTACGGTGCAAAGATTCCTGATAATAATCTTACCGCATTCCGTTATACGGGCGGCTTTGCATCGTTCAGCCCTAATAACATAAAGGTAGAAGATTGGCTTTTTTCACCCGATATCAACCCGTTTGAATATTCGGGTAACAATGCCGGCGATTTCAGAACATCTGCAATTGCAATAAGAAATGCCGATGGCAACAACGCAACCGATATGCGCTATGTTTCGCATAAAATCTATGCGGGCAAGCCTGCAATCGAGGGACTCCCCGCACTTTATGTTGAAGATGACGGCGAAGCAACCACTCTCGAGATTCTGACAGAAGATGCAGTAACGGGCGTTCAGACCGTGCTTTTCTACACCGTGTTTGAAAATCTCGGAGCAATGACAAGAAGCGTCAAGGTTATCAACAATTCCGATAAGACTGTTGAAATCGAAAAGGTTATGAGTACATGCGTTGATTTTCACACAAGCGATTTCGAGTTGCTCAGTCTTTACGGCAGATGGGGCAAGGAAAGAGCACTCGAAAGACGTCCTCTTGCTCACGGCAGGCAGATGGTGTCGAGCAAAAGAGGTTCATCAAGCCATCATCAGAATCCTTTTGCAGCGATTGTTGACAAAGGTGCAACCGAGGATTACGGTAATGCTTATGGCTTTAACTTCGTTTACAGCGGCAACTTTGTTTTTGAGGCTGAGGTTAATCAGAATTCGGGCACAAGAGTTGTTATGGGCATAAATCCCGAGAATTTCGGTTGGCAGCTCAAGGCAGGCGAATATTTCTGTTCACCTGAGGTTGTTATGGTTTATACTCCTGACGGCATTGGTGAAATGAGCCGAATTTTTCACAGACTTTACAGAAAGCACCTTGTCAGAGGCAAGTGGAAAGATATAAAAAGACCCCTTCTTATTAACAATTGGGAAGCTACGGGAATGGATTTCACGGGCGATCAGCTTGTTACCTTTGCAGAGAGAGCGAAGGAGCTTGGCATCGAAATGCTTGTTATGGATGACGGCTGGTTCGGCGACAGAAATTCCGACAGAAGCGGTCTCGGCGACTGGCAGGTTAACGAAGAAAAGCTTGGCGGTACTCTTGCAGAGTTTGTCAATAAAATCAAAGCTCTCGGCATTAAGTTCGGTATCTGGTATGAGCCCGAAATGATATCGCGCGACAGCAATCTTTACAGAGCGCACCCCGATTGGTGTCTGCACGTTCCGAACCGTGAAAAGTCAATAGGACGCCATCAGTATGTTCTTGACTATTCAAGACAGGATGTTCGTGACTACATTTTTGGCGAAATGAAAAAGGTTCTTTCAACTTGTAAAATAGATTATCTTAAGTGGGATTTCAACCGTAACCTCACCGAGGTTGGTTCAGCAATTCTTCCTCCCGAACAGCAGAAAGAAGTGTTCCATCGCTTCGTGCTTGGTACTTACGATGTTATGGACAGACTGACCAAGGAATTCCCCGATATGCTTATCGAAAACTGCTCGGGCGGCGGCGGACGCTTTGACCCCGGTACTCTCTATTTCTCACCGCAGATCTGGACCAGCGATAACACCGACCCCATCGAGCGTCTGACAATTCAGTTCGGCACATCGATGTGCTATCCCGCATCAACTATGGGTGCGCACGTTTCCGCTTCAAGACGCACAGGATACGACACAAAGGGCAACGTAGCTCTTTGGGGCTCATTCGGCTACGAACTTGACCCGAATAAGTTCACTGCAGAAGAAAAGAGAATCGTCAAGCGTCAGGTCAAGGAATATCATAAATATTATGATCTTATCCATTACGGTGACCTTTACAGACTTGTGACTCCTTTTGAAAATCCTTACAGAGTTGCCTGGGAGTTTGTTTCTGAGGATAAGAGTGAAGCTCTTCTGACGAGCGTTATTATGCGTGAACCGCCCGACAGAGCTTTTTATATAAAGCTTAAGGGTCTTGACCCCGATAAATATTACATTGATGATGATACCGATGAAGTTTATTCGGGCGCACTTCTTATGAATGCGGGTCTTGCATTCACAAATCTTCGCAATTCCGACGGAGAAAGCTTTGTTAAGTATTTCAAAGCAGTTGAATAACAAAAATTCACACCCCGAAATCATTGAGATTTCGGGGTGTTACTGTTTGGCTTATTTTTTCTTTTTTGTGATTTTTATAATTCCGATTACACTTGCAACCGCGGCGGCAACAACAGCTGTTTCCTTGACTGTTGTTACTACCTGTGAAACGCTTGTGGGAGCATAAGTATAGAGCGCAAATTTTGCTTTGTTTTTTACTCCTTTGCCGCAAAGTTCACCGAATGTTACGGTTTTTGTTTCATAAGTGCCGTTTTCGTTTATGTCGAAAATTCTGACACCTCTGTCATAACCGGGGCCGTAAACATTGAAACCTGCGCCCTGAGTATAGCCGAGGTCAATTCCTTTATAGTTTGCAACAAAGCTGTTGTTGTGGTCGTGGCCGACATAAACACCGAGCACCTCACCTTTTTCAAGGAATGCGTCAATCTGGCCGACGTTGGTGAAAGGTGCGGCAGGGGATTCTTTCATAAAATCACGCAGACCGCTGTTATTCGGGTCGAGTGTATAGAATTCATTTTTATGGTCGCCGAAAGCTCTTACACTGCCTTTTGTGAAGCGGCGCACTTTCTTGATTACATCAAAATATTCGGGGGTGGGGATGTGCTGAAAAACAAGAGAGGGGAGAGGCTTTTCGTAGCTGTCACGTACGGAGCGGTACCACTCAAGCTGCTCAGGAGTAACACTGCTGTAGCCGCCATCGGGATTTTTCGAGTGAGTGTCGAAAAGGTAAACGAGGAATTTATCATCGATGCTCAGACAGAATGTTGCTTGTTCATCCTCTGATGCTTCATCGGCATACACAAACACCGGCGACTGCTTATAAAGCTCAAATTGCTCGTTTTTGCGCAGTGCGGCTTCACCGTCGTGGTTGCCGAAGGTCATTGTGAAAGGAATGTTTCTTTCTTCAAGGGGCTTTATGAGTGCTTTGATTGTGTTTTCTGCATTTTTTCTGCCCTTTTCACCGAGGAAAAATGAAGAGTAACCCTTAATCTGATCGCCCGTAAAAACAACGAGGTCGGGTTTCTCTTTATCAACAGCGGCACAGATGAGCTTGATTGTGTCGGGTGATACTGTAGGAATTTCCTGGGTATCGGCGATTTGCATTATTTTGAAATTACCGTTTATGAAGCTGAGTTTTCTGTTTTGCATAATCTTACCTCATACACAAAAACCGCCGACATGGATTCGGCGGTTTTTTATAATTATTTGTGGCTCTTGAATCCGAACTTATCAAGAATTGCGTGGATTTTATCCTTGGGGTCAAGCAGACCGCTGATAGATTCGTCGTGGTTGAGTGTGTCGATGATATATGAGCAGTATTTCGACATATCAACGCTTACATACCAATCCCTTGAAAGAAGTTCAGGTGATGAATAAATGAGGTTGGTTGTGAAAACTTTATCTATAAGGCCGTCGGCATATGCCTGATCGAATGTATCAAGACCGTTGCAGAAAAGACCGAAGGATGAGCAGATAAAGATTCTGTTTGCCTTGAGTTCCTTGAGCCTTGTTGCAACTTCAATCATTGAATCGCCCGAAGAAATCATATCGTCAATGATAATAACATCCTTGCCCTCAATGTTTGTGCCGAGGAATTCGTGAGCAACGATGGGGTTTCTGCCGTCAACGATAACGGAATAGTCACGGCGCTTATAGAACATACCGAGCTCAAGACCGAGAACGTTGGCGAAGTAAATGCATCTGCCCATACCGCCTTCATCGGGCGAGATAACCATCATATGTTCTTTGTCGATGTTGAGATCGGGAATGTTTTTGCACATTGCCTTGATCATCTGATAAACGGGCTGAACATTTTCAAAGCCGCTCTGAGGGATTGCATTGTGAACTCTGGGGTCGTGAGCATCAAAGGTGATGATGTTTTCAACACCGTAGTTGATGCAAAGCTCACGCAGCATATCTGCACAGTCGAGTGATTCTCTGCTTGAACGTCTGTGCTGTCTGCCTTCATAGAGCATAGGCATAATAACGTTAATTCTTCTTGCTTTACCAGCAATTGCGCTGATAGCTCTCTTGAGGTTTGAATAATGGTCATCGGGGCTCATAGGAACATATCTGCCGTACATTTTGTATTCAACACTGTAGTTGAACGGATCGCAAAGGATAAAAATATCGTAACCTCTTACAGTCTGATTGATAACACATTTGCCTTCGCCTGTTCCGAATCTGGGGAATGCGGCTTTAACAATGTATGATTCTTTTTCGTAGCCGGCAAACGGAAGAGTGAGCTTATGCTCGCTTTCTCTCTCTTTTCTCCACTTTACAAGATAAGAATCAATTTTTTTTGCTACTTCTTCACAGCCGGGGAGAGGGAGAATTCCGAGCTGGCCGTAGGGTATTGTTGTGAAATCTGCATAATCAGGCATGGGCTTGTCCTCCGATACTTTAAATATATCATTATTCTACTATATTTTCGAGAATTTTAAAAGTGTATATTTGAAAATTGTCAAGAAAAAAATACACAGTATTTTGTGGTTTATTTAGCTATTTTGACGATTATATATAGCTTCTGTCAATACTGATAACAGTAAAGTAGTTTTCGTTAATCTTCTTCACGGATTTTTCTATAGCTTTTTTAAATTCATCCTCGCTGAGCTTTGAACTTCGGGGCAGGACAGCATCAAAAATAAAATTGGTATGAGTAGGGCCTTCAACGATTCTGAAATCGTGAATTGATGCACCTGATTCAATTTCGTTTACGATACGGATAACCGAATCCTTGAATCCGTGGGTGCGTTCATCATCGATAATCGGGTCCATATGAATTGAAATTTCAATTCCGAGTTTTTCGAATATTTGTCTTTCTATAAGGTCAATTGTGTCGTGGCTGATAAGAATATCAATATCCGCAGGCACTTCGGCATGAAGCGAGCCGTAGATTTTTCCGTGACCGTAGCTGTGAAGCACGAGGTCGTGAATTCCGACAACTCCTTCATATGACATAACAAGTTTCTCAAGCTCGGTAACAATCTCTTTATCGGGTGCCTCGCCGAGAAGTGGTCCCATTGTGTCTCTGATAATTCCGATACCTGCATAAACAATAACAAGTGCAACGATTATACCCATAACAGCATCTATCGGTAAATCGGTGAATTTTGAAGCAACAAGAGCTATGAGTGAGCAGGTTGTTGCGGCGATATCGCCGATGCTGTCGGCAACAACGGCATTGACCGCAACCGAATTCATCATTTTTCCGACCTTGCGGTTGAAGAGAGCAAGCCAGATTTTAGCAAAAATTGAAAAGACAAGAACAATAACTGCGGGGACACTGAAAACAACTGCTTCGGGATTTGTAAATTTATCAAATGAAGTTTTGATGAGCTCAACACCCATGATGAGAATAAAAAATGCAAGGGTGAGAGCGGAAATATATTCAACTCTGCCGTGACCGAACGGGTGTTCATCATCTGCGGGTTTGCCGGAAATCTTAAATCCGATGAGATTTATGATTGATGAAATTGCATCAAATATATTATTGGCACCGTCTGCAACAATCGAAACACTTTTTGTGATTGCGCCGAATATCATTTTAAAAACTGAAAGAATTATATTGAGAATAATTCCGACAATTCCGCTCACTACTCCGAGACGGGTTCTTTCGTTTTCTCCGAGAATAATCCCGACAGAAGCAGCGCCTTTTGTGCTTTTTACATTTTTTATGGCTTTTTTATAGTCTTTCAAAAACAGACCTAAAATGAAATCGGTCAAAATAATCACTCCTTGGTAATATGAACGTCAAGCTGACCATAGGGGATAGAAATGTTGTTTTCGTCAAATGAAAGCTTGACGGATTCCTGCATATAATAGAAAATATTCCAGTATTCATCGGCAGGGCACCAGATAAGGCAGGCAATGTTCACAGAGCTTGCAGCATGTTCCTTTACGGCGATAACAGGTTCGGGGTCTGTGAAAATAAGATTATTATTTTTTACGACATCAAGAATAACCTGTTTAGCTTTAGCAATATCTGCATCATATGAAACGGAGAAAACAAGGTCAAGACGGCGTCTGTCCTCTGCGTTGTAGTTGATGATGTTGTTTGACGTTATGTATGAATTCGGGATGATAACCCTTTTATTGTCAACGGTGATAAGAACGGTATACATCATTTTGATTTCGCGTACTTTGCCGCTGACTGTGCCGACATCAATGTAGTCGCCGCTTTTGAAAGGATGGTTTGCGAGAATCTGAATTCCGCTTGCAAGCTGGCTGATGCTTGCCTGAAGACCGATACCTGCGGTAACACCCGCTGCACCGAGGGCGGTTATAAAAGAGCTGACATCAACATTGAGAGTTGAAAGTGCTGAAAGAATAAAAACAAATTTAAGAATAAGCGAAACAATTGTTTTTATAAACGAATGGACAGACGGATCAACACCCTTTGCACGAAGTCCTTTGACAACAAGCTTTCCAATGAGATTCGAGATGACAAAGCCGACAACAACAATAATCAAGGCAGCTAAAATTAAAGGTGCTTTAGAAATTATTAAGGCAATGATGCCGTCAAAATCTTTGTCTTTAATTAACTGTGCAAGGTCAAGCGTATAGTGTTTCATTGTTTTTTCTCCTTATATTTGATTAATGCAAGATAACAATATTTTACTATTTTTGCGATGTTTTCGCAATAGCAAATATTAATTTATCTTAGAATGGTGTTGACAAAACGGGAGTTTTAAATTATAATTATGTCGGTGATTTGGGCAATAATGCGTTTTGCACTTGCTCGGAAAGCCCAAAAAGTTGCCGGTGTGGCGAAATCGGCAGACGCATGCGACTTCCAACCCCTCGGTGGCAACACCGTACCGGTCCAAGTCCGGTCACCGGCACCAGAATGCCTTTGCTTGCGCGTACAGAG
>JAZNHM010000039.1:0-2052 GCA_045576955.1 Acutalibacteraceae bacterium
ACAAATAAAGGGTAAAATACCCCTCGGAATACACATTATATAACAGCTTGACCGCATATGTCAACATTTTTTTGAATTTAATTGATTTTCTTTTCTTTTTTCTTGAAATATTCGATACCTTGTGTTATACTCTATTATGTATCGTTATCGTTAAAATGAGAAAGAATGCGAAAATTTGCGATTTAAAAACAAAGGAATGGAGGAGTTTAAAGTGGAATCGCTTAAAGAGATGTGGCAGCTTGTGTGTGAGCACCTTAAAAAAAGCTGCGGTGAAGTTATTTACGATATATGGTTCAAACCGCTTGAAATTATTCGCTTTGACGGCGCAACGGCAGAAATTGCAGCCAGCGAGTTTGTAAAAAAGATTATAGAGCAGAAATTCTATAATGAAATCAAGGATGCTTTCAGAAAGGTAATGGGTTTTGATGTTGATGTGGTGCTGACCGACCCGGACAAGGCTGATGCTGCTCCGAAAGGGGAGGAGAGAAGCAAAGTCCCGTTTACGACGTCTACAAGCATTGAAACAAACACATTCGATACTTTCGTTGTCGGACCGTCCAACAGATTTGCCCACGCGGCGGCTCAGGCTGTTGCGGCAACACCGGGTACGGCATACAATCCGCTTTTTATCTACGGTAATTCGGGTCTCGGCAAGACCCATCTTCTCTGCGCTATCAGCAACGAAGTAAAGCGCAACAATCCTGACGCCGATATCATTTTCACAAGAGGCGAGGATTTTGTTACTCTTATCGTTGAAGGCATCAAAGAGAAAAAGATGAAAGAAATTCACGATAAATACAGAAATTGCGATGTTCTTCTGGTTGACGATATTCAGTTTATCGCGGGCAAGGAATCAACTCAGGAAGAATTCTTCCACACATTCAATGCTCTTACTCAGGATAACAAGCAGATTGTTCTTACTTCAGACCGTGCACCCAAGGATATCGAAATTCTTGATGCCAGACTCCGCAACCGTTTCGAATGGGGATTGATTGCAGATATTCAGCCGCCCGATATTGAAACGAGAATGGCAATTATCCAGAACAAAGCTAAAACGCTCGGTCTTGACCTTCCGCAGGATGTGGTTCAGTATGTTGCTGAAAAAAAAAAGACCAACATCCGTCAGCTTGAAGGTGCTGTTAAGAAAATCAACGCACTCGTCAACATCGAAGGCGTATCAATAAATGTTGCAATGGCACAGAATGCCATTAAGGATATAATGAACGACAGCAGACCCGTTTCTTCGATTGTCAGCAACATCATATCTGAAACTTCTCGCACATTCGGCGTGCCTCAGACTGATATTATCTCAAAGAAAAAGGATGCAAAAACCGCGAAGGCAAGACAGGTTGCAATCTATATTGTCAGAGAAATTAC
Source organism: Acutalibacteraceae bacterium (assembly GCA_045576955.1). Classification (GTDB taxonomy): domain Bacteria; phylum Bacillota; class Clostridia; order Oscillospirales; family Acutalibacteraceae; genus CAG-177. Next base: position 1,378 of record JAZNHM010000039.1, read on the forward strand.
GGACCTTACTCAAAAGGAAATCAGCGAATATTTCGGCAACAGAGACAGAACAACGATTCTTTATTCAATTGAATCTATCAAGGAAGAGGTTGAGAGAGATTCGTCACTCAAGAAGACTGTTGAGAACATAATCAAGAATGCCAGAGAGCAGTAATACTATACATTTTATATATAGGGGTACACAATGGGACTTTTCAAACGCATAAACCAGGGTCTTAAAAAGACCAGAGATAATATGACCGGCGCAATCAATGCCGCGCTTTACGGAAAGAATGAAATCGATGACGAATTTTACGATGAACTCGAAGAAATTCTTGTTATGTCCGATGTCGGTGTAACAACGGCAATGGAGATTGTTGAAAGACTCCGTGACTCGGTTTTCAAAAAGAATCTCCGCAAAGCAAAGGATGTTAAGAAAGAAATCAAAAATATCGTAGCAGAGCTTCTCAGCGGCGGCGAAACAATCGATATGATAACCGTTCCGTCGGTAATTCTTGTTATCGGCGTTAACGGCGTCGGCAAAACAACCTCCATCGGCAAGATGGCGGCGATGTTTAAGGCAGAGGGTAAAAAGGTTATCCTCGGTGCGGCTGATACTTTCAGAGCCGCTGCTATTGACCAGCTTGAAATCTGGGCAGACCGTGCAGGTGTTGACATCGTTAAGCACAAAGAGGG
>JAZNHM010000040.1:0-19577 GCA_045576955.1 Acutalibacteraceae bacterium
TTTTCAATTTCTTCCTTGGGATATTCCTTGCCGAGAAGCTTTTCTGCAAAAACAGAAAGCATTTCTGCTCTTGTGAAAAGGAATTCGCCTTTTCTGTTATTTTTCTTAACGAAAGCCTGGCTTGTGAATGTTCCTCTGTGATTCTCATAGAACATTTCGCCGTTCCAAACGGGCAGCTCGTCCTCTATGCCGTGGTAATGCTCAAAGAATTCGTCAACGTGGCCTATTTCTGTTTTGGGCAGACCGGGGAAATTGCGCAGGCGCTTGCCTCTTTCCATCATTTCTCTTGTGGGACCGCCGCCGCCGTCGCCGTAGCCGTAAAAGCCCATGGATACGTTCAGTTCGTTTTTATTGTTGCACTCGTTATCAAATGTCATAAGTTCCCAGATATTATAGGTGCAGTTATATGCGGGGCGCAGAAGGTGAGCGTTGACTCTGTCGCCGTTATTGCCCTGCCACATAAACATGCTGTAGGGGAACTTGTTTGTATCGTTATAGCTGAGCTTTGAGGTAATGAAATTCTCCATGCCGCAGCCCTTGATAATCTGGGGAAGCGCCCAGGTGAAGCCGAAGCAGTCGGGCAGCCAGTAGGTTTTGGATACCTTGCCGAATTCCTTCATGAAGAACTCCGTGCCGTAAAGCACCTGACGGATAAGAGCTTCGCCCGACGCGATGTTGGTATCGGCTTCAACCCATACATTACCGCAGATATCCCACTGACCTGCCGCAACCTTTTCCTTAATCTTTTCATAGATTTCGGGGTAATGGTCTTTCATCATCTGATAAAGCACAGCCTGGCTTTGACCGAATGTCATCTCGGGATAAATATCCATAAGCGAAGTAACATTCATAAATGTTCTTGCGCTCTTTCTGATGCTTTCCTGAATTCTCCAGAGCCATGCAACGTCAATATGGCTGTGACCTGTGAGGATAACCTTGCTCTGAGCCGACCAATCGATTGAAGCAATTTTTGAAAGATAGTATTTTCTTGCTTCAACGATTGAAGCTCTTACTCTTTCTTCGTCGAAGTCGTAGTCAACCATATGCATACTGTCGTCAACAGCGGCATAAACCTTTGCTTTGATGTGTTCGTCTTTTATGTATTCAAGTGCCTGAAATGCAACCTCAAGGTCGAGGTAATAGCCTTCGCATTCGGCATCTGCAACGTAAATGCAGGTTTCACCGAAACGGCATTCCATATATTTTGCGCCGTCCATAGCTGCATCGCAGAAGCACATTGAGTCAACCGTTGCTTCGATTTCAAACTCAAGAACTTCGCCTGCCTTATGAACGCCGAGAGCAACCTCTGTTCTGTCAGGAATGCTTTCTCTTGATGCACAGCCTGAAATGAAGTGACCGTTGCATTTTACAAGTGCTTCGCCGCCGACAGCAAACTTTGCACGGAGCTCAAGACCGTCCATTTCTTCAGGGACGGTTACGCTTGCCTTGAAGAAATGAGCGGAGTCATATCCGGCATACCATATGTCGCCGTTTTTGATTTCGCTCTTGAAATCTTCCATTTCATATCTGTCGCCGAGGAACATACCTTTTGTGTATCCCCAAATGTCGATGCTCTTTTTGTGAAGAATGCAGTAATTCTTAAGCTGTTTGAACATATCGTCCTTAAGAATCTGCGGTTTTATAGTGTGCATAGGCACCCTCCTTTAGCTGAATAAAGCGTTAAAAATATATTATCAAATAAATATAAAAAAATCAATACACTAAGTCAAATTTTGTATCTTTCAATTGTAGCAATAACGGTGTCAAGAAAGGCACTCTCGCCGAAAGTGTTGAATTTAAAAAACATACCTTGACTTCCGCCTGAGGTGATAACGGTGATGAATATTCTGCCGTCTACGGATATAAGTGTGATATTCATACTGACTCTGTTGCTGCCTGAATAGCTGTATCGTTCGTAAACACGCACGGCGCAGATTGCGTTTTCTGTACGAAAATCACTTTTATCTTCAAGTGTAGAAGATGCACTGTTGCTCATAACTGCATCGTTTACCGTTTCAAGTATTTCATAAAAATCGCCCCTGAGTTCAGCTTCATATTTTGCCATTATGATTATCTCCTTCCAAAAAAAGGAGCCGAGATATTTCGGCTCCGGGTTAATAATATTATTCTGTGGGAAGACCGTCCTTGTCATACATACAAGCGGCTTCAATCATAATTTCGATACCTGCTTCGATTGCTTCGGGAACAAGGCAGCTTGCATCGTCAAGTCTCGTGTGATAGTAACGGGGAGGGGTGGGATCCATAGCAGCAAAACCTGTTGCGGGGATACCCTTCTGGGTGAATGCAGCGGCATCACATGCGCCGATATAGATTGATTCGAATTTAAGGTCATAACCGCAGTTTTTACCTGCATTCTGAACAAGGTGCTTGGCGCCCCAATGGTGCTTAAGAGTACCGCTGAGATCTCTGTCATAAACAGCCATTGTGTCAAGGTCGCGGAATGTATCTGCACCGATAACGCAGGTTTCGATTTCCTTGAGTTCTTTTTCGTGAGCTTCGACATAAGCCTTTGCGCCTCTGAGACCGGATTCCTCTGAACCCGAGCAGATAACAACAAGCTCTGTGTTTTCAAGTCTTGTGTCTGTTTCTTCCATAGCCTTTGCCACGGCCATTGCAACGTAGCAGCCGGTGAGGTTGTCGTTTGCACCGGGAACGCTCTTGAACGGATTCTGGAAAAGAAGGAATGCAAGCTGGAACGGAATAAAGATACAGCCTACAACGAAGCCGAGGATCATAAGCCAGCGAGGTTCTGCAGCATTGAGAGCACCGTCTGTGCCTGCACAGATGATACCGATGATTGCGATGATAAGGTCCGCAACAAGACCGACAACAGCAGGAATGAGCACGCATTTCATTCCTACGCCGCCGAGGAGATAGTTAAGAGTCCACTCAAACTGGCTGTCTGCGTGACCGACGATTATAAAACGCTTCTTTGTTTCGCCCTTGGGAGCTCTTTTTGCAATAACATTGTGGCTCGGATGACCTTTGAAAAGAGGGTCGATGAATCGTTTGTACATAACGAATTCAAGAAGAAGAGGGATAAATCCGAGAACAACAAGAATAAGAGAGATAACGGGATTTGCAAAAGCATATGTAAATACGCTTGCAATCGCGCAGGCAACGGTGAAGGGGATGAATCCCATAAATGCCTGACGGTGAACCTTGAATTCCTCAATGTTGACTTCATCGCAGTATTTTTCAAGATCTTTTGCCATAAGTTGCTGAGCCTTGAGCTCTTCGGGTGAACCAGGCTTTCTGGGTCCGATTTCGTTACAGATTCTTGTGATGTTTTTTACAGCATATTTACCGAGCTTTTTTATATCAAAGCGGTCGCTGTATTCAAGTGCGGTTTTCATTCTGATATTCCTCCAACCATATATAATATAAATAAAATAGCATAAATCTACACAAAAATCAATATAAAACGTTTATATTTTTGTTACAGATTGTAACAGTAAAAGAAAAACAGCAGGAAGATTCCTGCTGTGAATTATAAACTGTAAACACCCGATTGCATAACCGCATATTCAACATCTTTTACCCTGAAATATTTGACTACGGGTTCATTGAAAATGCAGTAATCCGAAACCGTGTAGTTGTTAAGGCAGATTGTTCTGATTTTATAAGAATAAGCGTTGCAAATGAAAAGCTTGTTGTCGTAAACTGTTACATCTGTCGGATGGCAGAAAGCCTTTTCCTTCGGACTTCCGATTCTGAATTCGATTCTGTTGTGTTTTACGGAATAATTGATAATTGCATTTGAATCGGGCACAACAAGCCATAAATCCTGACCGTTGGAAACAGGCGAGGATGCAGGGTTATCAAGGTATTCAACCTTGTTTTCCGATATTGTTTCTCCGATGCTTCCGATTATTTTCAATGTACCGTCTGCATAGCTGACAGCTTTTGTGCTGTTAGTAAGATTGACAACATCGCAGGTAACGAAATCTCCGAGAGCTTTTGCAATATCTGCGCCGTTTTCGCCGAATTTTGCATTTATGTATGTGAGGACAGGGATTTTTTCAAAAATATCAATTTCTTGATTGTAAATATAAAAAGCCACAGCTTCGCCGCCGTTGGGATGTTCTTCCTTGCAGGCATAAACGAAACCGCGTTCAATCGGCACAATATCAAGTAAATCTGCGTTAAAGAGTTTTTGCACCTTTATAATTCCTCCGAAAAATGGATAAAAATAAAAAAATCCCGCCAAGCCGTATGCAGTCGATTGTAACCTGCTCTTATAGCAGGTGGGTGCCGCCCGATGCTTTCACGCTCCCTTCGTCCAATCAGACGCAAGATCTGACCGGGAGGTCTGCAATCCGCCACCGGAGCCAGGCTCCCTATTAAAACGTGTTGGGTTACATATAGACTGCAAATAGATCGCACAAGGCAGGATTATATTGTTTATCGGAAATGTTTTTTTATTCTTCTTCCTCAAAATCAAACATTTCGGAAAGTCTTTCTTCAAAAGCCTGACCAACCTCGTTAAATTCATCGTCGTCTTCGATGGGGCAAAGGAAGATTTCACCGTTTTCTTCTTCTACTTTAAGAATGATAAGCTCATTGTCATCTTCCGTAATTTTGTCGGGAGTTTCGGGAAGGGGGAGAAGAGCAACGTATCTGCCGGTGTCGGTTTCTATTCTGTCAAGCTCTTCAAAAACGTGCTCTTTGCCGTCTTCGTCAACAATGCTTACTATATCGGGAGTATATTCTTCGTTGTTCATTTTTATTACGTTCCTTTCGTTTCACATCCATTATATTTTAACCCCAAACAGCCTTTTAGTCAATAGAAAATATTACTTTTATTCGCAACTCCCGTTGAGTGCAATCTGGATAAAAATTATCAACATTTAAGCAAAAAACTATTGACAATTGATGAAAAATGTGCTATATTAGAGTCGAGGAAAGGAACAGGGGAAGCAAAAAATAACATTTAAAATACGGCTTCCGAGTTTACTCCTCTTGACCATAGATTCATAGGCAGAAGGTCAGAATCAAGTGAATAAAAGAAAGGCGGCGATACCCGATGTACAACGCAGAACATCAGCTCGCAGCCGCTGAAACCGACAGATAATTACTGCGGATTTAATGGCGAAATCAGATTAATATTTTCAAGTCTGCAACGAGCCGCTTAAACCGCAATCCTTAACAGATTGATTGTTTGATAAGTCGGTAACGGCGGTTGTGAGCAGAAAGAAAAAATTGAATATTGATTAAAATAAATTGACCGTGCTGATTGCACGGTCTTTTGTTTTTATGTGGTGTTTTATAATATTGTCAACATAACTCCAAAAATCAATAAATTTTTGTCATATGTTATAATTTGTTTTTCTTGAAATATTTTTAGTATAGTGTTATACTAATAAGATATTGAAAGGAATGATTGCTTTTGAGACGTAAAAAGTGGGTAGTGACAAAAGGCAATAAGGATCTTGCCGCTCAGGTTGCACAGGAGCTGAGCATAGACCCTTTTGCCGCGTTGCTCGTCACCTCAAGAGGCTTTGAAAATACAGACGAAATTGCAGATTTTTTTGACCACGACGCACCCTTGTGCCTTTCTCCGCTGTCGATTGCCGATATGGGCAAGGCGACAGAAAGAATCAACAGAGCTATTGATGATTTCGAGATGATATGCGTTTTCGGTGATTACGATGCAGACGGTGTTACCGCAACCGCACTTCTTTATTCATATCTCGAAACAAGAGGCGCAAATGTTATCCGTTATATCCCCGACAGACTTACGGAAGGCTACGGGCTCAACATCGGTGCAATTGAGCACCTTTGCGAAATGGGTGTAAAGCTAATTGTCACCGTTGACAACGGTGTTTCTGCAATTGACGAAGCTGTCAGAGCGAAAGAACTCGGAATAGACCTTATTATCACCGACCATCATAAGGTTGGCGATGTCCTTCCCGATGCTGTTGCTGTTGTTGACCCTCACCGTGAGGATTGTCCCAGCAGCTTCAAAGAAATGTCGGGTGTCGGTGTTGCGTTCAAGCTTGCGTGTGCGCTTGAGGGTGATGACGGCGATATACTTATCGAAGAATACGGCGACCTTGTTGCACTCGGAACAATAGGCGATGTTGTTACTCTTACTGGCGAAAACAGAGTTATGGTGCGCAGAGGTCTCAGACTCATAAACGAATGCCCCAGACCCGGTATCAATGCCCTTATGGAAATTGCGGGTGTCGGCGAAAAGGTGTTTTCGGCATCCACTGCGGCTTTCACTGTTTGCCCCCGAATCAATGCAGCGGGCAGAATGGGTTCTGCAAACAAAGCGCTTGACCTTCTTCTTACCGAAGATGAGATTGCCGCTGAGCAGACTGCTCAGGTTATTAATTCAATGAACTCCGAACGCCAGCAGACTGAAATGTCAATTTTTTTAAGTGCCGTTTCGATGATTAATTCCGAAACGGGAATAATCAATGATAAAATAATCGTTGTTGACGGCGAAGGCTGGCATCAGGGTGTTATTGGAATTGTTGCGGCAAGAATAACGGAACGCTATGGCAGACCGTGCGTTGTTATTTCCCGTGACGGCGAAACTGCGAGAGGGTCTTGCCGAAGCATCGAAGGGTTCTCAATTTACGATGCAATTGAAGCGGTTTCGGATTGTCTTGACCATTTCGGCGGACATACTCTTGCGGCGGGACTCGGACTTGAATCGTCAAGAATTGAGGAGTTCAGACGCAGAATTAACGAATATGCAGCGGATATGCCGATGCCTTTTGCTTTGCAGAAGGTTGACTGCAAGCTGCTTCCGACATCGATAAGTCTTGATATGCTCAAAGCGATAAGTCTTCTGGAACCTTTCGGAGCAGGCAACCCTCAGCCGTGCTTCGGTTTGTTTGGCGTTAAAATAGAGGAAACCGCATCTGTCTCGGACGGAAAACATATGAGAATGATTGTTTCCAAAAACGGAGCAAGAACGGGCGTTGTTTATTTCGGAATGCCCGAGAAAAAGTTTCCCTATGAGAAGGGCGATACTGTTGACCTTGCGGTTAATCTTGACCGTAATGTCTATAACGGCGAAACAAGAGTTTCAGTTATCATCAGAGGGATAAAGCCTTCCCACACGGATGAAGAAAAGGTTCTCCGTGCAACGGAGCTTTATGAAAAATTCTCAAGACACGAAGCTCTTACACCGTCTGAAGCGGAAATGATTCTGCCCGACAGACAGCTTCAGGTTGAAGTGTTCAAAGCGATAAAAGCTAAACCGCTTAAAGATAAAGAATGTGAAGTCCTTTGCGTAAGGCTCGGTGACGACGGAGGAAACCTTGCAAAGGTCAATGCGGTTATTGATATTATGCTCGAGATGGGCATTCTTGAAGAAACGATAGAAAATACGGTATATGTACCTGAGAATCCTCCTAAAGTTAATCTCGAGGATTCCGAAATAATGAAAAGGCTCAGAAGTTTTCTTTAAATAAATTTTCTTTGATTTGAATTGAGGAAGAAAAAATGAAAGACTTTAAAAAGACAAGTGTATGTAACTGCTCGTCTCCCGAGGAGTGTATGGAGATTCTCTTCGGACTCATCGGTGACGGCTGTACCGAAAAAGAGCGATGCGATATTGAAAAGGCTTATCGCATTGCCAACGAAGCTCATGAGGGTCAGAAGCGACTTTCGGGCGAACCTTACATTATGCATCCTCTCAGCGTTGCAGTAATCCTTGCAAGTCTCGGAATGGACGAGGCTTCTATCATTGCGGCTCTTCTGCACGACACGGTTGAAGATACCAAGATGACCAATGCGGAGGTAAAGCGTGAATTCGGTGAAACAATTGCAGACCTTGTTGAAGGTGTAACCAAAATCGGCAAAGTTCCTCTTCAGACCAAGGAAGAACAGCAGGCTGAAAACATCCGCAAGATGCTTATAGCAATGTCGAGGGATATCCGTGTTATAATCATCAAGCTTGCTGACAGACTTCACAATATGAGAACTCTTATGTTCAAACCTGAGCAAAGGCGCAGAGAGATTGCTCTCGAAACGATTGAAATTTATGCTCCAATAGCGCACCGACTCGGTATCAGACCCATCAAAGAAGAGCTTGAGGATCTTTCAATCAGCTATCTTGACCACGTTGCGTATCGCGAGATTGAAGAATCTCTTGAAAATCAAAGCAAGACCCGTAACGAATTCCTCGAAGAAACAAAGTCAAAAATAGAAGACAGAATAAAATCCGTTGTCAGCGGTGCGCAAGTCAACGGAAGAATCAAGTCTGTTCACGGTATATACAGAAAGATGTATATGCAGAACAAGAATTTTGATCAGATTTACGATATATACGCGGTCAGAATTATTGTTGATACCGTAATTGATTGTTATAACTGCCTTGGCGTTATCCACGATATGTTTAAGCCGATTCCCGGCAGATTCAAGGACTATATTTCAACTCCTAAACCCAATATGTATCAGTCGCTTCATACCACCGTTCTCGGCAAAGAAGGCATTCCCTTTGAAGTTCAGATAAGAACGTGGGAAATGCATCATACCGCAGAATTCGGTATTGCGGCGCACTGGAAATACAAACTCGGTATAAACGGAGCTGCAAAGTTTGAGGAGCGCCTTTCCTGGATAAGACAGCTTCTTGAAAATCAGAGCGAGGACGAGAATGTTGAAGATATTGTTTCAACAATCAAGAGCGACCTTGTGCCCGAAGAAGTCTATGTTTTCACTCCGAAAGGCGATGTTTTCAGTCTTCCTATGGGATCAACGGTTGTTGACTTTGCATATGCAATTCACTCGGCGGTCGGTAACAAGATGGTCGGAGCAAAGGTTGACGGCAGAATCGTGCCGCTTGACTATAAGGTTAAAACGGGCGAAATTATTGAGATTATGACTTCGTCTCAGCAGGGCAAAGGTCCCAGCAGAGACTGGCTCAATATAGTAAAAACCAGCCAGGCGAGAAGCAAAATCCGTCAGTGGTTCAAAAAAGAACGCAGAGACGAAAATATCGTCGAGGGTAAAGCTCAGCTTGAGCGCGAATTCAAGCGTAACTTTATCAGACTTACCGAAGAAGAATACGAAGAGTTTGTTCTTAAGATTGCGGAAAGACAGCATTGCAAATCGCTTGACGATTTTTATGCTGCAATCGGTTACGGCGGCGTTTCGCTCATCCGTCTTATGCCGAGAATCAAAGAAGATTACGGCAAGCTTAAGAAAAATGATGAGCCGGTTGTTGTTACAACTCCCGCAAAGAAAAGAACAAAGAGCAACGAGGGTGTTATTGTTGAGGGTATCGACAATTGCCTTGTTAAATTTTCGCGTTGCTGCAATCCTCTTCCCGGTGACGACATTATCGGTTTCATAACAAGAGGTCACGGCGTTTCGATTCACACAAAGAAGTGTACGAATGTCCCCGATGATATCAGTAAAGCCGGTGAACCCGAAAGATGGATTACCGCTTATTGGGATACAAACGTCAAGGAAGACTTCAAGTGTACGCTCCAGCTCTTCTGTCTTAACAGAATCGGTCTTCTTGCGGATGTTTCAAGCCTTCTTGCAAATATGAGAATTATGATTAACGATATCAGCACAAGAAATACTACCGACGGCAGAGCTATTGTTATGGTAACTGTTTCGGTTAACGGCGTTGAGCATCTCAATTCGCTTGTTGCAAAAATTGATAAGATTGACGGTGTGCTCAGTATCGAAAGAAGCGGTGTGTGATAAAATGAAAGCGGTTATTCAAAGAGTCAACAAATCATCCGTCAGCGTTGACGGAGAAACAAAAGGAAGTATCGGGAAGGGATATAATATCCTTCTCGGCGTTATGGATGGCGACACCGAAAATCAGGCGGAACTTCTTGCTTCAAAGGTTGCGAAGCTTCGTGTTTTTGAGGATGAAGCGGGCAAGATGAATAAAAGCATTATTGATATCGGCGGCGAAATACTTGTTGTTTCGCAGTTTACGCTCTGTGCTGATATCAGAAAAGGCAACCGCCCTTCGTTTACGGATTCGGCACCGCCCGATGAGGCAAACCGTCTTTATGAATACTTCTGTTCAAAGCTTCGTGAAAACGGCATTGCAAAGGTTGAAACAGGTGTTTTTGCCGCAGAAATGAAGGTTGAAATTGAAAACGACGGACCCGTAACGATTGTTATGGATACCGACATCTGGGATAAAAGGTGATTAAATGAAAATTACTCAGCTCTACCTCGGCCACGAAATGTTTGCTAACTGCTATCTGCTTGTTGACGAAGCAACGGGCGATGCAGCGGTAGTTGACCCCGCGTGGTATACGGATGAATTCAAAAACACACTTGCTGAAAACGGTGCTAACTTAAAATATATTTTGCTTACCCATGGTCATTTTGACCATATTTTCGGAGTTCACGGACTCAGAGAGGCGACAGGCGCAAAGGTTGTTATCCATAAGAATGATGCGGGTCATCTCCTTGATGAAAACAAAAGTCTTGCAAAGGGCAATATGCCCGAGCCGCAGAAACCCGTTGATGCGGATATTCTTGTTGGCGAGGGTGATGTTATTACACTCGGCGAAAGTGAAATCAAAGTTATGCATACCCCCGGTCACACTATGGGTAGTGTGTGTTATATCATCGAGGATGACAGAGTAATCTTAAGTGGCGATACTCTTTTCTGTATGACTGCGGGAAGAACGGATTTCTTTGACGGAAGCGATGAACTTATGATTCAGTCGCTTAAAAGACTTATCGCTCTTGAAGGTGATTACAGAGTCCTGCCCGGTCATAACAGAGAAACCAATCTCGGTAGAGAAAGAACACGCAATTGGTATATCAGAAGGATGGTAAAATAAGTGATATTAAGAATTTTCGGTCATGATTTTCACTATGAATGCGAAAGTCTGTGCAGGGTGTATTTCCCTAACGAAAAAATTAATATAGTATACGGCGATGACGGTGAGGACGAAAAGACGGTCACTGCCCGTTATTCTGCAATCGAGGGCGGCAGCCGCGTTGAGATTAAAGCAATTATCGGTGAAGAAAAACGGACTTTGTCTGCAGATGTAATTGCCGATGAATCCGAGCTTCGCGATAAAAGCGAGCTGAGAATGTGTCAGCTCATTTTTGAAGCTCTTTCGGATATAACTGGCTATACTCCACCGTGGGGAATCCAGACCGGTGTACGTCCGTCAAAGCTCATGCTGCGTCTTATCGATGAAATGGGCGAAGATGAAGCACTTCGCTATTTCAAAGAAGACCTGCTTGTAAGCGAAGAAAAAACGGCTCTTGCATATTCGGTTGCCAAAACCGAAGAGAAGATAATAAATCTTTCAAAAGATAATTCGTTCAGCCTTTATGTTTCTATTCCTTTCTGCCCGTCAAGATGCAGTTATTGTTCTTTTGTATCGCATTCAATAGACAATGCTAATGCAAAAAGAATTCTGCCCGATTATCTTGAAAAGCTTGCGGAGGAAATTGAACTCACGGGTCAGATTGCAACAGAGCTTGGTTTGAGACTTGAGAGCATCTATTTCGGTGGAGGTACACCCGGTGTGCTTGAAGCACCGCAGATGGATAGACTTCTCGGTGCAATCGAAAAAAGTTTTGATTTGTCTGCTCTCAGGGAATATACCGTTGAAGTCGGCAGACCCGACACGGTAACTCCCGAAAAGCTCAGGATTCTGAAACTTCACAATGTAGGCCGAATCAGCATCAATCCGCAGACCTTCAATCAGGCAACGCTTGAGGAAATCGGAAGAAACCATTCTGTTGAGCAGTCTGTGAAAGCGTATCAGCTTGCGAAGGCTTACGGCTTTGACAGCATCAATATGGATTTGATTGCCGGACTCCCGGGTGAAAGTTTTGAGGATTTTCGCTCAAGTGTTGATACGGCGATTTCACTTTCTCCCGAAAACATAACCGTACATACACTTGCACTTAAGCGCTCGTCGAATCTTGGTACATCAGGCACGGAGGTTTCAGGCGGAAACACCGCCAAAAAGATGCTTGAATATGCATCCGAAAGGCTTGGTAAGAGCAAATATATGCCCTATTATATGTATAGGCAGAGCAAATGCGTCGGAAATCTCGAAAATGTCGGCTGGTGCAAAGATGGTAAAGACTGCCTCTATAATGTTTTTATGATGGAGGAGTGCCATACCGTTCTTGCTGTAGGTGCGGGTGCGGTGACAAAGCTTTGCGAGCCCGGTACAACAAATGTCGAACGTATTTTCAATTATAAATATCCTTACGAATATATTTCCGGATTTGACAAAATCATTGAACGCAAAAACGGAATAAAGAGCTTTTATTTGTCATAATACATTTTATAGGGTGATGACAAATGAACAAAAAGTATAGCTACAAAGAAATCAACAGCCTTGCAGACAATCCGTCGGAATTTATCCGCGAATGCACCGAAGCATACCGCAAAAGAATTGATGAGGTTGCTCACGGGATTTTCTGTAACCATAACCGTAAGATAGTGATGCTTGCGGGTCCGAGTTCGTCAGGAAAAACAACAACCGCAAAATTTCTTTCAGAGGCAATAGGTGGGCTGGGCGGTAAGGCATACACAGTTTCGCTTGATGACTTTTATCTGCCGAGAAGCGTTCAGTATCCGCTTGATGAGAACGGAAAACCTGATTTTGAATGCGTTGAGGCACTTGACCTTGATTTGCTCCATTCATCGCTTCAGCAGCTTGCGGTCAACGGCAAAGCGGATTTGCCTGTGTTTGATTTTAAAACAGGTGAAAGAATCAATAATGCCAAAACCGTTGAACTTCGTGAAAATGATGTTATAATTGTTGAAGGACTTCATGCGCTTAATCCCGTTATAACGGAAACACTTGACGAATCAAAACTTTATAAAATCTATATCAGCGTTTCAACGAGAGTCTATGACGACAACGGAGATATTCTTCTTTCAAAGCGTGACTTGAGATTAATAAGAAGATCAGTCCGTGACTATCTTTTTCGCTCGATGCCTGTTGAACGCACGCTTGAAATATGGGGCAGTGTTATGAGAGGGGAGGATAAATATCTCTTTCCCTTTGAGAATCTTGCCGATGTAAAAATCAATTCGTTTCATTCGTGCGAGCCGTGTGTTTTTTCACAGAGAGCGGCTGATTTGCTTCTTGATGTCGGCGAAGGTGAGTTTAAAGAAAAAGCAAATTCGCTTATTGCAAAGCTGAATTTGTTTAAAAATATTGATTATTCGGTTCTTCCTGCAGATTCCTTGCTGAGAGAATTTACGGGTTAACGGAAAATATCTGAATCGAAAAGGAGTGTGAGCCTTTTGGCTTCTGAAAAGAAACAGTCGGTTTTAAACGGCGCAATGATGCTTATGTTGGCCGTTGTGCTTGTAAAACTCATAGGTGCATTGTTCAAAATTCCGCTGACGGATATGCTTGGTGCAACCGGCAGAGGATATTTCAGCGCGGCATATGAAGTTTATACCCCCATTTTTGCAATTTCTATGGCGGGTCTGCCCGTTGCAGTTTCGAGAATGGTTGCGGAAAACGTTGCGCTTAATAAGCACAGAGAAGCCAGGATGGTTTTCAGAGTTTCTCAGAGAATCTTTACCATTGTCGGTATTGTCGGCACTCTCGTTCTTTTAATTGCTGCTTATCCTTACACCGCTCTTGTTGCAGGCAGCAAGAGCCTTCCTGCTGTTTTATGTGTTGCGCCGTCAATATTCTTCTGTTGTTTTATGTCGGCTTACAGAGGCTATTACGAAGGACTTCGCAATATGACTCCCACTGCAATTTCGCAGGTTATCGAAGCACTCGGCAAGCTGCTTGTTGGTCTCGCTCTTGCAAAAATAATTATTTCCATCGGTATGAACCAGTATGAAAGCGGTATGCTTGCTTCAGGCAATGTTTCCGCTGTTGTTTTCGGGAATTCCGTAACAAGCGATACCGAGGCGAACAGTGTAATTATTCCCTGGGCGGCGGCAGGTGCCGTTATGGGTGTAACGGTCGGCTCAGTCGCAAGCAATATATTCCTCGTTATTTGTCACAAAATAAAGGGTGATGGATTCACTCGTGTTCAGCTTGTGAATTCACCCAAAGCGCGTCCTTCCGATGAAATTGCCAAGGAAATGATTAAAATTGCAATTCCTATGGTTATCAGCTCTCTTGTTCTCAACATAACGAATCTTGTTGATACAATGACCATTCAGTCGAGACTCATCACTGCACTGAATACAGATTTTAACGCAGTCATGCAGATGCATGCTGAATCTTTTAATGAAGCGGTAAGGCTTTCAAGACTTAATCTCAACGATATTAAAGAAGTAAAAAGCTATCTTTGGGGTGTTTACGGTACGGCTCTTGACTTTAAGAATCTTGTGCCTACAATAACAATTCAGCTCGGCGTAAGCGCACTTCCCGCACTTGCCGCCGCCTGGGCAGTTAAGGATAAATCGTCAACAAAATCAACGGTTGAAACCGTTGTAAGAATCAGTATGCTTGTCGCACTTCCTGCAGGTATTGGTATGGCTGTGCTTGCCGAACCACTTCTTAATATAATTTATGCAAGAGGACTCAGCTCCGATGCAATTCCGAGTGTTGTTCCCATTCTTGCCGCTTACGGACTTGCAACGCCGATTATGGCTATTTCAACTCCTACAATGAATATGCTTCAGGCAATCGGCAGAACCGATATCCCCGTGAAGAGTACGGTTGCGGGCGCGATTGTAAAGATTATCTGTAACTTTGTGCTTGTCGGTAATCCAAAAATAAACGTTTACGGCGCGGTTGTCGGTACGATTCTTTTCTATGTGGTTGTTGTTGCGTGCAACCTTACGTCACTCATAAAGATTTCGCAGGTTAAGGTTAACTGGAAATCCGTTTTTGTTAAGCCTTTGATTTGTGCTGTTCTTTGCGGCGTTACGGCTTTTGCGGCAAACGGACTTCTAACAACCATCTTCCCTTCAGATCCTTCGGAAAGCATTCTCAATATGGGAACAATTTCGGCTGTGATTTCAGTGGGACTTGCGGTAGTTGTGTATGCGGTTTCGCTTCTGCTTATTAAAGGACTTGCACGTGAAGATGTAGTTGTTTTGCCAAAAGGAGAAAAAATTGCAAAAACCCTTGAAAAATACGGACTTTTAGGTTAAAATAGAATTCACATTCGTTTGGAGAATAAAAAATGGTTGACTTTGAGTTTAAAAACAGTTATGATATGTTGGATTTGCTCGATATAATGCGAATCCTCAGAGAACCCAGCGGATGTCCGTGGGATGCTGAGCAGACTCACGAAAGCATAAAGAAAGACCTTATCGAAGAAACCTATGAGGTTATCGAAGCGATAAACAAAAACGATAAGGACCTTTTGTGCGAAGAACTCGGCGATTTGCTTATGCAGGTTGTTTTTCACGCTCAGATGGAAAAAGAAGAAGGCTCATTTGAGTTTAACGATATCACTGACGGCATCTGCAAAAAACTCATCGAACGCCACCCTCACGTTTTCGGTCAGGTTTCTGTTTCAGGTGTTGATGATGTGCTCACAAATTGGGATGCTATCAAAAGAAAAACAAAAGGGCAGAAAACAACAACCCAGTCAATGAACAGTGTACCCAGAGAGCTTCCGGCTTTGATGAGAGCGACCAAACTTCAGAAAAAAGCGGCGGATGTCGGTTTTGATTGGAGCGATGTTTCGGGGGCGCTCGACAAGCTTGAAGAAGAGATTAAAGAGCTCAGGCAGGCAATCGGTAACAACGACCGTGAGAATATGACTGAAGAGCTCGGAGATGTGCTTTTCTCGGCAGTTAATGTTTCGAGGTTTATAAAGACTGATGCAGAAGAAGCTCTTACAGCTGCAAGTGATAAATTCCTTGCAAGATTCACTAAAGTAGAAAATCTTGCACAGGAGAGAAAAATCGATATGAAATCGTCAAGTCTTGAAGAACTTGATAAACTTTGGGACGAAGCGAAGGCTTCACAAAATTAATTTGAATATGTAACCCTTAAACGGTGTTTCATAAAATAAGAAAAAGAAAAAAGATTGGAGTAAGAAAAATGAATAAGACAGAACTCGTAAATGCTATTGCTAAGAACGAAGGCATCGAAAAGAAGTGTGCTGAGAAGGCAGTTAACGCTGTTGTAGCAGCTATCTCAGATGCTCTTGCAGCAGGTGAGAAGGTTCAGCTTATCGGTTTCGGTACATTTGAGGTTCGTGAGCGTGCAGAAAAGGAAGCTCGTAACCCCAGAACAGGCGAAACAATCAAGGTTGCAGCAACAAAGGTTCCCGCATTCAAGGCTGGTGCAGCTCTTAAGGCTAAGGTTGCTGAATAATTTCATTCAAAAGGGCTGCTTAGTGCAGCCCTTAAAATTTTAAAGGAGGGAAATTGAATGAGACTTGATAAATATTTAAAGGTTTCCCGTATCATTAAAAGAAGAACGGTTGCTAACGA
The DNA here is from genome assembly GCA_045576955.1 of Acutalibacteraceae bacterium. Taxonomy (GTDB): domain Bacteria; phylum Bacillota; class Clostridia; order Oscillospirales; family Acutalibacteraceae; genus CAG-177. The sequence goes on from JAZNHM010000040.1 coordinate 16,367, forward strand.
TGCTTGCGATGCAAAGCACGTAACGGTCAACGGTAAGGTTGCCAGGGCATCATATGATGTTAAGGTCGGAGATATAATCGAAATTACATTTGGTTCCAACACCAGTAGATTTGAAGTTCTCAATGTTTCAGAACACGCAACCAAGGAAAGCGCAGCGTTAATGTTCAGACAGCTGTAAAAAGTAATAAACAAACCTCCCCGGGCATATCATTGAATGAAATGCTATAGGGGAGGTTTATATTTATGGCAGAAGAAAAAAGACAAAATGCTATGCCGCATAATCTTGTTCTTGAGGACAGAAGACTGCTGACTGTATCGGGAGTTTCGGATGTGGACAGCTTTGATGAAGAAACAGTTGTTGTTTTTACTGATTTAGGCGAGTTAACAATTAGAGGCACAAATCTTCACATCAACCGTCTGAGCGTTGAGGTCGGGGAGCTGACGGTTGAAGGGAATATTGCAGCCTTGATTTATTCGGATGAGGGTCCGAAAAGCGGCGGATTTTTCAGTAAGGTGTTCCGTTAAATGGAATATATTCAGGGTCTTACCGACCAGACGGAAATTTTTCTTTATGCCCTTGGATTTGGGTTTTTACTCGGGGTTCTTTACGGCGTTTTTCGCGCGGTGCGGATGCTGATTCCGAATTCTGCGGGTTTCCTGTTTTTTATGGATTTGCTCTATTTTGCAGTCTGCACTTTCCTTGTGTTTTGCTTTATGCTTGTGACCGACAGCGGAAGAATACGGGTTTACGTTGCTTTAGGTATGATTATGGGCTGGACAGTCTGCTATTTTTCTTTTGGTGCAATTGCGATGCGTGTCGGAAAATCGGTTTCAGAAATTTTGAGGAATATTTTTTTAGCCTTATTCAAGCCTTTTGGGCGTGTTGGCAGAGCAATTTTACAAAAAATATCGAAAATAATGATTTTTTGTAAAAAAAATATTAGAAAAACCGATAAAAAAGAAAAAATTATCTTGCAAAAATATAAAGGTATAGTGTATAATTTACTAGGTTATAATAAAAAATAAAATTTTTAATATAAGAGGAAAACAATTAATGGCTGCAGTAAAAACAAAAAACAGAAAACACAGCGTTATTCTCGGCGTGCTTTTTTGTGCTCTTGTGATTTATTTTGTTGCAACTTTAATCAGTCTTCAGACTAAAGTTAAAGCAGAAGAGAGTTCACTTGAAAATTTAAAAACATCTTATCAGCAGCAGCTTGATGAAAATGCCGAGCTTGAAATGATAATTGAAAACGGCAACGAATCCGATTACATTGAGAAAGTTGCCCGCGAGCAATACGGTTATGCTAAACCCGACGAAAGAGTTTATTACGACTCCTCTGCATCATAAACTGATTTGTTCAGTTTGATTTTATAGATTACATTTATAACGGAAGGATCATTTTATTTTATGCAGATTGAAGAAGGAACCATACTCAGCGGCAAAGTAACGGGTTTAACCGATTTCGGTGCCTTTGTAGAGCTTGAAGGCGGAAAAACCGGAATGGTACATATTTCGGAAGTTGCTTCAAACTATGTCAAGGATATCAAAGACCATCTTTCTGTCGGTCAGGAAGTAAAAACAAAGGTTATATCAATATCACCCGAAGGCAAAATCAGTCTTTCAATCAAAAGACTTGAGGAACAGCCTAAAGAGCAGCAGCGCCCTCAGAGACCTCAGAAACCCAGAGGAGAAAGACGTGCTCCGAATGTTTGGAACGGTCAGAAGAGCAGTGCTCCCGCCGAGGGTGAAAAGCAGTCCTTTGAAGATATGATGGCGAGATTCAAGCAGGTCAGCGATGAAAAGATGACAGACCTCAAAAGAGCCAGCGATTCCAAAAGAGGCAGCGGCGGATATTCCCGCAGAGGTACAAAATAATTTGACTCAAACGGGGGCAGTGCCTCCGTTTTTTGCTAAGACGGAGAATAATACATATGCGAGAAATTGATGTAAGCATTATTGAGCTGGCGGTCCGTGATTTGTGCATAGATGCCAATAAGCGTTTGCCGTATGACCTTGAAGAGCGTATCAGCTTCTGTTCAGGGTGCGAATGTGCAGAACTGCCCAAAAGCATAATGCAATCATTGCAGGATAATATAGAAGCAGCAAAAGAGCTTGATATTCCGATATGTCAGGATACCGGTATGGCTGTTGTGTTTGCAGAAATCGGTCAGGATGTCCACCTTGTTGGCGGCGGATTTGAAGAAGCGGTCAACAGAGGCGTTGCAAGAGGTTACACCGAAGGATTTCTCAGATGCTCGGTTGTCAGCGACCCATTAAGAAGAGTTAATACCGGCGACAATACTCCTGCTGTTATTCATACTAAAATTGTTGACGGCGATAAGGTGAAGATAACTGTTGCCCCAAAGGGTTTCGGCAGCGAAAATATGAGCACGCTCAAAATGTTTACTCCATCCGCAACGAGAGAAGATATAATCAACTATGTTGTTGAATCTGTCAGAAAGGCAGGAAGCAATCCTTGCCCACCGATGGTGCTCGGCGTCGGTATCGGCGGTACTTTTGAGCAGTGCGCACTGCTTGCAAAAACCGCTCTTTGCAGAAGCGTAAGCGAGAAGAATTCCGATGAGTACTATTCCGAAATGGAATCTGAAATCCTTGAGAAAGTAAATGCCCTTGGTATAGGTCCTCAAGGATTCGGAGGAGAAACAACTGCATTGAATGTTGCGATTGAAGCAAGACCAACCCATATTGCCGGCTTGCCGGTTGCGGTTAATGTAGGTTGTCACGTTACTCGTCATAAGGAAAAAATTATATAAATTGTTAACTTTTATGTAATTATTTATAAAAAATTCAAAAAACCCTTTATTTTTTTGTTTATATATGCTATACTGAAGACGAAGTAAAGAATACTTCAATAGCTAATAAAGGGGATGACTGTATGAAAATCACAATCACAGGACGTAAGTGCTCACCGAGAGAATCCTTCAGAGAACACGCAGAAAAAAAGCTTGCCAAAATTGAGCGCTTTTTCGGCTCCGATGTGGAGGCGAAAATTACGGTAACTGTTGAAAAGTCATCACAATCGGTTGAAATCACCGTGAACAACAACGGAATGATTTTCAGAGCTCAGGAGAGAGCAGAAAATATGAACGAAGCTCTCGACAAATGTGTTGACACCCTTATCAGACAGATAAGAAAAAACAAGACCCGTATTGAAAAGAAAATGCGTGCGGGAAGCTTTGAAGCTTT
>JAZNHM010000041.1:0-35275 GCA_045576955.1 Acutalibacteraceae bacterium
AGCTTGAACGATATAGACGGAAATCTTTACACCGCAGGGCAGCCCGACCCCGATTTGATTATAAGACCCAGCGGTGAATACCGTCTTTCCAATTTCCTTATCTGGCAGGCAGCATATTCGGAATTCTGGTTTTCGGATATACTCTGGCCTGATTTTACAACCGACGATTTGGATAAGGCAATTATAGATTTCAGCAAAAGAAACAGACGCTTCGGCGGAGTGTGATTTCAACAGGAGGTGGTTGAAAAAACATATTAATTAAAACAAAAAAATGAATTGAGAGTGAAAATATGAAAGTAAGAATTATAACAGGTATTACCTGTGCGTTGATAGTAATAATGTTGCTTGTGTTTACGGGTCTCGGATACCAGGGTGTTATGAGTATCCCCATGGGCGCAATTGCAGCAATTGCGGCATACGAAGTTATGCGTGTTTCAAAATGTAAAAACAAAGTGCTGACGGTTGTTTCAATGATAGCGGCGGCAATCGGTCCTGCTTATGTGGATTTTGGTCTGCAGCAGTATATTCCTGTGCCGCTTTCTGCAATAATCATTATTTATGTTGTTGCACTTCTGATAATAATGCTTAAATTCTATGATACAACCAAATTTGAGCACGTTGCATTGGCTTTGTTTGCGTCGTTGATTATTCCGGGTGCACTCGGCACATTCTTTAAAGTAAGAGATCTTTGTGTTGAATATCCCGATCTTTTTCAGCGTTCGCACTGCGTATTTCTTATTCTCAGCGCTATGTACAGTGCATGGATGAGTGATACCTGGGCATATTTTGTCGGAAGCAAATTCGGAAAGCATAAGCTTGCACCCAAAATCAGCCCCAAAAAGTCGGTTGAAGGTGCGATCGGCGGCGTAGTCGGTAATGCGCTTTTCTGCGTGGTAACATACCTTATTTGTGATTACACCTGTTTCCGTAACGATACACTCAATGTGTGGATAGTTTTTGTCGGCTCATTAATTCTTACAGTTCTCGGTATGTGCGGTGACCTTTCGGCATCGGTTATTAAGAGAAATTTCGGCGAAAAGGATTTCGGGAATCTCTTCCCCGGTCACGGCGGTGTTCTCGACAGAATTGACAGCTTCCTTGTAACAATGCCCGCGCTTTATGTAATGATTGAAATCGGTCTTGCAATTGCAGGCAGATAATTTTAAAGGTGATAAAAAATGACCAAAACCCTTGCCGTTCTCGGCTCAACAGGTTCAATAGGGGTTCAGGCTCTTGAGGTAGCGGAGCTTATGGACTTTGAAGTTCAGGCTCTTACTGCAAACTCGAGAACCGATATAATTGAGGAACAAATCAGAAAGTTCGCCCCCCGCATTGCGGCGGTTGCGGATGAAAAAGCAGCGGCGGATTTAAAACTCAGAGTCGCTGACACCTCAACTAAAATTCTTGCAGGCAAGCAAGGTGTTGAGGAATGTGCACGTTGCGGTGCGGATACCGTGCTTAACAGCATTGTCGGCATTGCAGGGCTTGCTCCGACTCTTGCAGCGATAGATGCGGGCAGCAACATTGCTCTTGCAAACAAAGAAACGCTTGTTGCAGGCGGCAAAATCGTGCTTGATGCGGCAAAAAAGAATAATGTTTCGATTCTTCCGGTTGACAGCGAGCATTCTGCAATTTTTCAGTCACTTCAGGGATGTCAAAGTGAAAAGCAGATAAAAAGACTTATTTTAACAGCATCAGGCGGACCTTTTTTCGGCAAAAAGAAGGAAGACCTCGAAACTGTCACTATTGAGCAGGCACTTAATCATCCCAACTGGAGTATGGGTGCAAAAATAACCATCGATTCTGCTACAATGATGAACAAGGGCCTTGAGCTTATTGAAGCGGCGTGGCTCTTCGGTATGAAAGCGGCGGATATCGATATTCTTGTTCACCGCCAAAGCATAGTCCATTCACTTGTTGAGTATGTTGATAATTCGGTTATCGCTCAGCTCGGAGTTCCCGATATGAGAATACCGATTCAGTATGCGCTCACTTATCCCGACAGATTTGTAAGTCCCGTCAGGCAGCTTGATTTGGCTCAGGCGGCAACTCTTACATTTGAAAAACCCGATTATGAAACCTTTTCCTGCATAAACTTGTGCAGAAAGGCTTTTGAAATGGGCGGACTTTATCCTGCAGCGGTCAATGCAGCAAACGAAAAGGCAAATGAACTTTTCAGAAGCGGTAAAATCAGATTCCTCGATATTCCCAAAGCTGTTGAATCGGCTTTTGATTACACGGCAGATGTTTCGGATTACACTCTTGAGCAGGTTTTTGAAACCGACAGTCTCATCCGCTCCGAAACGGAAAGGTTATTTATATGAACGCAATCCCTCTTTTTTCTTTGGCAACTGTATGGGGAAAAGCGTGGCCGATACTGATAGCCATTCTTTTCTTCGGTCTTATAGTTATGTTCCACGAACTCGGTCACTTCATTTTTGCAAAGCTTTTCGGAGTTCAGGTTAACGAATTCTCAATGGGTATGGGACCTGCTCTTTTTAAACACAAAAAGGGTGAAACCCAATATTCTGTTCGTCTTTTCCCAATCGGCGGCTTTGTAAGTATGGAGGGTGAAGATGAGGACAGCGAAAATGAACGCGCATTTTGTAACAAACCTGTGTGGCAAAGATTTATAATTGTTGCAGCAGGTGGCATTGTTAACCTCATAATGGGTGTGATAATTGTTGCGGTTATGCTTTGTATGACCGACCTTATCGGTACTCCGGAAATTCATTCATTCCATGAAACTGCAGTCAGCAATCAGCAATTGCAGGTTGATGATAAAATCAAAGAAATCAACGGAAGAAAAGTTTTCTCCGAATATGATATCGGATTCCTTATGTCAAGAGATGACGACGGAATCATAGATTTTGTTGTTGAAAGAAACGGTGAAAAGGTTAATCTTGATGCCGTTGAATTCAAAACCGAAAACAGAAACGGTCAGTTTACCATTATCTATGATTTTATAATAAAAGGCGTTGAACCCGGTTTTGTTCCCGTTGCAAAAAATGCGATTCTTGAATCGGTTTCAATTGCAAGGGTCGTATGGGTCAGCCTTCTCGATCTCGTGACGGGCAGATATGGTTTGAGCGACCTTTCAGGTCCTATCGGCACTGTCACGATTATTGCTGATGTTGCCCAAAATGCGGCGGCAAAACAGATTGATTGGTCACAGCTTCTGATGATTATGGCGCTTATTGCAATTAATATCGGCCTGTTCAATCTTCTTCCGCTTCCTGCACTCGATGGCGGCAGACTTTTCTTTATGGCAATAGAATTCATTTTCAGAAAACCCGTTCCGAGAAAGTATGAAGGATGGGTTCACGCGGTAGGTCTTATCCTTCTTCTGTTGCTGATGGTGGTTATCTCATTCGGCGATGTGATGAGACTTATAAAAGGTTAGGTGTAATTTATGTTAAGACGCAACAGCAAACGCGTTAAAGTCGGCAACATTTTTATAGGCGGTGATTCCCCTATAACCGTTCAGTCTATGCTTAATAAGCCTGCTTCGGATATTGAAGGAAGTGTTGCTCAGGCAGTTGCACTTGAAAAGGCGGGCTGTGAAATCATCCGTGCTGCAGTGCCGGATATGGCGGCTGTAAAGCTGATAGAAAAGCTTAAAGAAAATTTGACAGTGCCCGTTGTTGCAGATATTCATTTTGATTACCGTCTTGCACTTGCAAGCCTTGATGCAGGTGTTGATAAAATCAGAATCAACCCCGGCAATATCGGTTCTATGGACAGAGTAAAGACTGTTGCAGATGCCTGCAAGGCAAAAAATGTTCCCATACGCATAGGTGTAAATTCAGGCTCGCTCGAAAAAGAATTGCTTGCAAAATACGGTTCGCCTTGTGCGCAAGCACTCGCTGAAAGCGCGTTGGGTCATGTGGCACTGCTTGAACAGTGTGACTTTGATGATATTGTTATTTCTATAAAATCATCATCTGTTCCGATTATGATTGAATCATACAGACTTGTTGCTGAAAAATGTGATTATCCACTGCATCTCGGCGTAACCGAGGCGGGTACTCACGATATGGCGCTCATCAAATCATCCGTCGGCATTGGCTCACTTCTTCTTGACGGAATCGGTGATACTATCCGTGTTTCTATGACGGATGACCCCGTTAACGAGGTTTCGGCGGCTGCCGGAATTCTCAAATCCTGCGGTCTGAGAAGCGGCGGTGTGGATATCGTTGCTTGCCCGACCTGCGGAAGAACAAAAATTGACCTTATCGGACTTGCAAAGGAAGTTGAAACAAGGCTTTCGGACTGCAAAAAGAACATAAAGGTTGCGGTTATGGGTTGCGCGGTCAACGGACCCGGCGAAGCCCGTGAAGCGGATATCGGCATCGCAGGCGGTGACGGTTGTGCACTTATTTTCAAAAAAGGCGAAATTGTTTGCAAAGTTCCCGAAAATGAAGCTGTTGACACTCTTATTTCAGAAATAGATAAATTATAAAACACCACGGGCAGAGCAATCTGCCCTATTTTAAACGAAAGGATTAAAATGCAGGAAAACAACATTTTAAACTTTATAGGCGACCATATCAATGCAGGACTGCGCGAAATTTTTGCGGGCGGTCTGGTTGAATGCATATCGCTTGATGAAGAAACATTAAAATTGAGCATTACCGCTCGGTTTGACAGATATATCGAGGATAATTTTATCCTCAACGCTCAGAACGAAATCAAATCGGCACTCGGAATTAATAAGGTGGTTATTACTCCGCTTTATTCTCAGAGTGCTTTTTCGGATAAATGCATTCCTCAGATTGTCAGAGCGATAAAGGAAGATATCGCAGCGGCAAACGGTTTCCTTGAGAATGCAAAAATCACAGTAAAGGAAAATGCAATCGAAATCTTTGTTTACAACGGTGCGGATATCCTTCTTGAAGCAGGTGCAAAGGATTTTGTTACAAGATTTGTGAAGGATACTTTCGGAGTACTTGCTTCGGTTGAAATCACGGGTGAAGCAAGTGCAAAACTTGATTCACCTGAATATGTTCAGATGCAGGCAGACGGAATTAAAATCGAAGTACCGGTTGAGGAAGATTTAAGCAAACCCAAAGAGGCAAAGCAGGAATATGATGACTTGCCCATATCCTTGACCAATGCAAAGGTTATTTACGGCAGCAAAATCAAGTCAAAGCCTGTACCTCTCAGCGGAATTTCAATCGAAGATGGTAATGTTACCGTATGGGGCAAGATTTTTTCGCTTGATATGCGCGATACCAAAGACGGTAAGCGTAAAATCATCAACTTCAACATTACCGACAAGACAAGTTCTTATACAGTCAAGATTTTTGAAGCTGTGCAGAATTGCGAACAGCTTGTTGCGGGGCTTGCAAACGGCAAAGTAATTATGCTCAGAGGTCACGTTGAATATGATGACTATATCAAGACCTACTGCATAAAAGTAAATTCGATTATGATTATCGAAGAAATTCCCGTTAAGGATACCGCCGAAGAAAAACGCGTTGAGCTTCATATGCATACCAACATGTCTGCAATGGACGGTATGACAAGTGCGGCAAAGCTTGTTGCGAGAGCAGCAAAGTGGGGTCACAAGGCTGTGGCAATAACCGACCACGGCGTTGTTCAGGCATATCCCGAAGCTGCAGCAGCTGCAAAAGAAAACGGAATTAAAGTCATCTACGGTATGGAGGGTTATTTTGTTGATGACTCCGTAAAAATCGTAACGGGCGAAAAGAATATGCCTCTTGATGGCACATTCATTGTTTTTGACGTTGAAACAACGGGTCTGCGTACGGATAAGGTGCGACTTACCGAAATCGGTGCGGTCAAATATGTTGACGGTGCGGAGAGAGCAAGATTCCAGACCTTTGTTAATCCCGAAATGCCCATTCCGTTAAAGATAACAGAGCTTACGGGAATTACAAACGCAATGGTTGCGAATGCACCCAAAGAGGCAGAGGCGGTTAAGAAATTTTTTGAATTCTGCGGTGACGGAATTCTTGTTGCCCACAATGCAACATTTGACACCGATGTTATAAAACATACTTGCAGAAGAAACGGCATTGAATATAATTATACTCATATAGATACCCTTGTTATGGCGCAAAGCCTGATTGAAGGAATCAAGAATTATAAGCTTGATTCGCTTCAGAAGCATTTCAAGCTACCTTCATTCGATCACCACAGAGCGGATGAAGACGCGGGTGCTCTTGCGGGTATTTTCGAAAAGCTTCTTGAGCTTTGCAGAGAAAAGGGCGTTGAAAACGTTAACGAAATCAATGAAAAGATCCCCGTGAATATCAAGAGACTGCCGACTTATCATATTATTCTTCTTGCTAAAAATAAGGTCGGTCTTAAGCATCTTTATCAGCTGATTTCAAAATCAAATCTTGAATATTATTACCGCCATCCGAGAATTCCAAAGAGTGAACTTATGGCACACAGAGAAGGTCTTATCGTTGGAAGCGCCTGCGAGGCGGGTCAGCTTTATCAGGCGATTTTTATGGGCAGACAGGAAGAAAAGCTTATCGAGATGGCAAGTATGTATGACTATCTTGAAATCCAGCCCAACGGCAATAATGCCTTTATGATTCGCGAGGGAATGGTTGACTCTGAAGAGGAGCTTAACGAAATCAGCAGACGCATTATTCACCTTGCCGATAAGGTTAACATTCCCGTTGTTGCAACGGGTGACGTTCACTTTATGGAAGAGAGCGACAGTATTTTCAGAGAGATCCTTATGGCGGGCCAGGGATTCAAGGATGCCTCCGAGCAGGCACCGCTTTATCTGAGAACAACTCAGGATATGCTCAGTCAGTTTGAATATCTGGGCGAGGATACAGCTTATGAAGTTGTTGTTAAAAATCCCAACCTTATTGCTGATATGTGCGAAGAAATAAAGCCGATTCCCGACGGAACCTATCCTCCCAAAATCGAAGGTTCTGATGAAGAACTCCGCCGTATCTGCTACGAAAGAATGGAAGATTATTACGGCTCACCGCTTCCCGAATATATCAAAGAAAGACTTGATAAGGAACTTGAATCCATTATCAAAAACGGATTTGCCGTTCTTTATATCATTGCACAGAAACTTGTCTGGAACTCAATGGAAAACGGCTATTACGTCGGCTCGAGAGGTTCTGTTGGTTCGTCGTTTGTTGCTTTTGCGGCGGGTATTTCCGAGGTTAATCCTCTTGTTCCGCACTATATTTGTGAAAGCTGCAAGCACAGTGAATTCTTTTATAAGGGCGAATACGGCTCGGGTTATGATATGCCTCCGAAGGATAGTCCTGTTTGCGGAAAGCCGCTGCACCGTGACGGTCACGACATTCCGTTTGAAACATTCCTTGGTTTCTACGGCGACAAACAGCCTGATATAGACCTTAATTTTTCGGGTGAATATCAGTTCTATGCCCACCGTTATACCGAAGAGCTTTTCGGAAAAACGCACGTTTTTAAAGCGGGTACAATCGGTACTCTTGCAGATAAAACTGCATTCGGTTTCGTAAAAAAATGGGCAGAAGAAAAAGGCTTATATCTTTCAAGAGCAGAGGAAGAACGGCTTGTTCAGGGGTGTGTCGGCGTTAAAAGAACAACCGGTCAGCATCCCGGAGGTATGGTTGTTGTGCCTGCCGATATGGATGCCGAGGACTTCACACCCATTCAGCACCCTGCTGATGATGCAGATTCAATTCATAGAACAACTCATTTCGATTTCCACTCGCTTCACGATACAATTCTCAAGCTTGATAATCTCGGCCACGATGTTCCGACTCTTTATAAGCATCTTGAGGATTTGACAGGCATATGTGTTATGGATGTTGATATCTGTGACCCGAAGCTTTATGAGCTTCTCACAACCCCCGAGCCTCTCGGTGTAACCGCCGAGGATATCGACTGCGAAACCGGAACACTTTCGCTTCCCGAGCTCGGCACCCCGTTTGTCCGTCAGATGCTTATGGAATCTCAGCCGAAAAATTTCTCCGATATGCTTCAGATTTCGGGTCTTTCACACGGCACCGATGTTTGGATAGGCAATGCTCAGGATCTTATCAAAAACGGCACCTGCACAATTTCTGAAGTTATCGGTACCCGTGATAATATTATGGTTTACCTTATCAACAAGGGTGTTGAAAAAGGTATGGCGTTCAAGATTATGGAAATTGTCCGTAAGGGTAAGGCAACGAAACTTCTTACCGATGAACACAAGCAGGCGATGATAGATAACGGTGTTCCGCAGTGGTATCTTGATTCTTGTATGAAAATCAAATATATGTTCCCTAAGGCTCATGCGGCAGCATATGTTAGTGCGGCGATGCGCCTTGCGTGGTACAAGCTCTATAAACCCGTTGAATATTATGCAACCTTTATGACCGTGCGCGGTGAAGATATCGATACCGCAGCTGTTCTTGCGGGAAGGGGAGCGGTCAAAAAGAAAATGGACGAGATCAAACAGAAAATGCTGATGAAAACCGCAACAGCAAAGGAAGAAGGCACATTCACATCCTTGCAGGTTATCAACGAAATGATGGCTCGAGGTGTTGAAATCCTTCCGATTGATATTTATAAATCAACCGCAAACCGCTATATTATTGAGGATGGCAAGATAAGGCTCCCGTTCTCTGCGATTGCAGGCTGCGGCGGCAGGGCAGCAGAAGGTCTTGAGGCGGCACGCAACGACGGCGGCGGAGATTTTCTTTCAATTGAAGATTTTCAGCTTCGTTCAGGTGCTTCGAAAACCATTATTGCGGCTCTTGAAGAGGGCGGCGCATTTGAGTCACTTCCCAAATCAACCCAGCTCAGCTTCTTTTAAAAGCTAAACAGGAGTTTGTTTATGAAAAAGGCCAAAATACCTCTGCGTCAAAGGACGTGGTACAAGCTTGATAATGCGGCAAAGGTTTTTCCGGGTCAGGACAACTCATCGTGGTCGAATGTTTACAGACTTTCAGCCACTTTGACCGAGATTGTTGACCCGACTTTGCTCGAAAAAGCGCTTGAAATAGCACTCAGGCGCTTCCCGACCTTTGATGTAAGGATGCGTAACGGATTTTTCTGGCATTATTTTGAAAAGAATCCTTACGGTATTCCTCCCGTTATGGAAGATATTGCAAATCCCTGCACCCGATTCAAAATGAAAGAAAACAGGGGATATCTTTTTAAAGTTTATTATTACGAAAAACGTCTTTCTGTTGAGTTTTACCATTCTTTGACCGATGGATACGGTGCGTCGAGGTTCTTTATGACTCTGGTTGCGGTTTATCTGCGTCTTACGGGCAAGGATATTCCGAGCGGAGAAAGTGTTTTTGATGTAAACGAAAATCCGCGCCCCGAAGAATCGGAGGATTCATATTCCAAGGTTTGCAATTCAAAGGCAAAAGCTAAAAGACTCCAGAAATTCACTTATCGATTTAAGGGCAAAAGACTTCCAAAGCACGTTGTTAACGTTACAACCGGTTATATGCCTGTTTCGGCAATAAAGGAAAAGGCTGCAGAGCACGGAGTCACCGTTACCGAATATCTTGCGGCGGTTTTGCTGTGGGTAATGTATAATATGCAGAAGCAGGAGAAAAAGAATAAGGAAAAGCACGTCGGAATTCAGATTCCCGTTAATGCAAGAAGCTTTTTTGGCAGTCAAACTCTTCGTAACTTTATGCTTTGTTATTCTTTCCAGATTGACCCGAAAATGGGTGAGTATACTTTCCCTGAAATCGTGAAGCAGCTTTCGCTTTATCTTCGTTTTATAAATAATGAAAAAGAATTGCAGGCGATGATGAACGGAAATATGGGAATCGAAAGAAACCCGTTAATGAAAATCATTCCGTCATTTGTCAAAGATTTCGGCGTGAATGTTGTTTATAAAATTGCGGGTGAAAAGGCTACAAGCTGTCTTATTTCCAATGTCGGTATAATTAAAACACCCAAGGAAATGGAACAATATATAGAGAAGCTTGTTCTTGTTATGGGTCCTGCTATGATTAACGGTGCAAGATGTGGTTCGCTTTCGTATAATGGTACTCTTGCGTTCAGCATTTCCAATATTTATGAAAGCACAAAAATACAGAAAGAATTTTTTACCACTCTCGTTAAATTCGGTATTCCTGTTAAAATAGAAAGTAACAAAAATGCGATTATGGGAGGTGAACGCTGATGTCATATTGTGTTAACTGTGGAGTTGAGCTTGAAAAAGGATGCCCGTCGTGCCCTTTGTGTGATACTCCCGTAATTAATCCGAAAGAGTTAAAATCCAAAGAAGAAAAACCTGTTTATCCCGAGAATATCAGCATACCCAAATCCTTGAGTAAAAAATACTGGGTTTTCGTATTGTCGCTTGTTTTGTTGATTCCCAATTTGGTTTTGGTGATTCTTAATACACTTGTTTTCGATAGCGGAGTTGTTAAATATATCGTCGGTGCGACTGTTGTTGCGTGGATATGGTTTCTTTTTCCGTTCCTATGGAAAAAGCCGATTCCTGTTATTCTCCTTGCGATTGATGCGATTGCTCTTTTGAGCTATCTCGATATGTATAAAATTTACGGCGATGACACTGGCTGGTTCAATTCTATTGTGCTTCCCGTGGTTATTGCACTTTGGGCGATATGCAATCTGTTCATATTCTGGCTTAAAAAGCCGAGAAGCAAAGCTTTGATTTCAATTGCTGTTCTCGGCGCCGTCAGCGTAATGTCATTTGTGATTGAAATATGCATGAATATGTTCTATGAGGGCAAGCTTCAGATTGCTGTTTCGGTAGCACTGACAGCGTGTTGCGTATCGCTGATGATACTCTTTATCTTTATAGAAAAAAGCAGACGTTTCAAAGCGTGGGCAGAGCGCAAATTTTTTATGTGATAATTTGAATAACGAAAGGAAGAACAATAATGAAGAAAAAATCTATTGCTTCTTATGCTGTGCTTGGTGCTGCAGGTGCTGTAGCTGTTGCAACGGCAATAAAGGCTGCAAAGTTTGTTCCTGAAAAGAGAGAGTTGCCGCCTCTTAACGAAGAAAATGTTAATACAGAGAGATGTCTTGAGCATCTTTCAAAGGCAATTTCTATTCCTACAATAAGCTATCCCGATAAAGAAAATATAGATTTCGCACAGTTTGATGCTTTCCACGCTTTTCTTGAAGAAGCATTTCCTCTTATCCACAAGAATCTTAAAAAAGAGGTTATTCAGGAAGCAAGCCTTATCTATCATTGGAAAGGCACAAGAGATGACCTTGAACCCATCGCACTTCTTGCTCATCAGGACGTAGTTCCCATTTCAGAAGGCACAGAACAGGATTGGACTTATGCTCCTTTCAGCGGTCATAATGACGGCGAATTTATCTGGGGCAGAGGAGCTCTCGATATGAAAAACCACCTTATCGGTGTTATGGATGCTGTTGAAACTCTTCTTGAAGAAGGTTTTCAGCCTGAAAGAGATGTTTATCTTCTTTTTGGTCAGGACGAAGAGGTTGTTGCTTCGGAGGATGGCGGCGCAAAGAATATTATGCGCACTCTCAAAGAAAGAGGAATTCATCTTGATAGCGTTCTTGACGAAGGCGGTGCAATTATTCCCGTTGACGTAAAGGGTATTCTCAACAACAAAGAGCTTATCGGTATAGGTATTGCCGAAAAGGGTTACACCGATATCGAAATTACCGTTAACGCAAAGGGTGGTCATTCCTCACAGCCTCCCGTTCATTCGGGTCTCGGTGAGCTTGCAAACGTAATCAGAGATCTTGAGAATAATCAGTTCAAAGCAGAGCTTATGCCGTTTGTCAAGGATTTGTTCTCCAATATCGGCAGAAACTGCACTTATCCCGCAAGACTTCTTACCTGTAATCTCGATTATCTTCAGCCCGTTCTCAAGTTCGGTATGACAAAGATTCCCGTTGCGGCTTGTCTTGTAAGAACAACAACTGCGGTTACTATGGCTCAGGGCAGCCCTGCAGCAAACGTTCTTCCGCAGAAAGCAAGCGTTATCGTTAACTTTAGACAGATGCCGGGTGTTACCGTTCAGGATGTTGTTGACCATATCCGTAAGGTTTGCCGTAATAAGGATATCGAAATCAAGGTCCTCAAGGCAAAAGAAGCATCGAAATTCTCACCAACTGATTCCAGAACTTTCAAAATCATCGAAGAACTCTGTATGCAGGAAAACAAAAACAGCATCGTTGCACCTTATCTTGTTATGGGTGGTACGGATGCCTGCTATTATGAGCCCATTTGTGAAAACATTTACCGCTATGCTCCCTATAAGGTAAGCGTTGCACTTCTCAGATGCACCCACGGTACAAACGAAAGAATCCCTGTTGATGCGGTTGCACCCGGAGTGGCATTCTTCAAGAGATATATCAGAAGGGCATCGGCTGAATAATATGAATATTCTTATTGCGCCCGATAGTTTTAAAGGCACACTCAGTGCTCAGGAAGTCTGCGACATTATCGGGCAGGCATTCACGGATAATCTGAATAATGTAAAAATCACAAAGCTCCCCGCTGCCGATGGCGGCGAGGGGCTTTGCAGATGTTTGCATAATATCTGCGGCGGTGAAATGAAAACAGCACGGGTATGCGGTGTTTTCGGTGGAAAGATGATTGCAGAATATCTTATGCTCAGCGATAAAACCGCGGTTGTTGAGATGGCATCGTGTGCGGGTCTGCCGCTTGCAGGGGATAAAAAAGACCCCGAAAGGGCAACAACCTTCGGAGTCGGAGAGATTATTCTTGATGCCAAAGAAAACGGTGCCGAAAAGATTTTGCTCGGATTGGGTGGAAGCGCAACAAACGACTGCGGTTTCGGAATGGCGAGTGCACTCGGATGGAAATTCATCAACGAAAACGGAAATGAATTTATTCCAACGGGAGCAACTATGATTGATGTTGTAAGAATTGAAAGACCATCACATACAATCAATCTCCCTGTCACTGCAGCGTGTGATGTTGATAACCCGCTTTACGGTAGAAACGGTGCGGCATATGTTTTTGCACCGCAGAAGGGTGCGGATTCAAATATGACAGAACGTCTTGATAACGGTATGCTACATTCTGCAGAAATCATAAAAAGAGATCTTTCTGTTGACGTTTCATCAATTAAAGGTGCAGGTGCGGCAGGCGGAATGGGCGCCGGAGCGGTTGCTTTTCTGAATGCGGAGCTAAAAAGGGGAATTGATATTCTTCTTGACACAGCCGATTTTAATTCAAAAGCCGCTGAAGCAGATTTAATAATAACCGGTGAGGGCAGACTTGATTTTCAAAGCGTCAACGGAAAGGTTATTTCGGGCATTGCAAACAGAGCCTTGTTGCTCGGCAAAAAGGTTATCGCAATTTGCGGAAGCAAAGGTGATGGTGCGGAGAAAATAAAAAAATTCGGCATATCTGAAATTTATTTTTCATGCAAGAAAGATAAACCCTTTGACGAGATAATTAAAACCTGCAGAGAAGATTTATATAATGCTGCCGCTTGTGCGGCGAGAAACACAAAAAATTAAAAACGGCGAGGTAATTCGAATATGAATTGCCCGCCGTTTTTTTGCTTTATTTAATTTCGATAACCTTGTAATCCTGTGCTTCGACTGCATTTTTGAGAACTTCGTCTGCAAGCGGTGCATTGAGAGTGACAATTGCACTGTCATTTTCGTGGCTTACCTCTGCGATTTCAACCTCGGGAATTGCTTCAAGAGTTTTCTTGACTCTTGCCTCGCAGTGTCCGCACATCATACCTTCAATTTTCATTGTCTTTTTCATTGAGATTATCTCCTTTACGTTTTTCTTTATCTTCTTGTCATTTTTGCTGTTGTGAATTTTAATCAGATTAAGCCTGAGCGCGTTTGATACAACACAAAAGCTTGAAACGCTCATTGCCGCCGCTCCGAACATCGGATTCAGTTCCCATCCGAGAATCGGAGCAAACAGACCTGCCGCAAGCGGAATACCGATGATATTATACATAAAAGCAAAGAAAAGATTCTGATGAATGTTGCGAAGTGTTTCACGGCTGAGCCTGATTGCAGCAGGCACATCGCTTAACCTGTTTTTCATAAGCACAATGTCTGCCGCATCGATTGCTATATCCGTTCCCGCACCGATTGCAATGCCTATATCTGCGCGTGTCAATGACGGTGCATCGTTGATTCCGTCACCAACCATTGCAACCTTGCCTTGCTTCATAAGATTCTGAATTACAGTATCTTTTTCATCGGGTAAAACATCAGCGATAACTTCGTCTACACCTGAATGCCTTCCTATCGCATTTGCAGTTTTATTATTATCTCCCGTAAGCATAACAACGCGTATGCCCATATTTTTAAGTTGCCTTATTGCTTCGGCGCTGTCATCTCTGACTGTATCCGCAACAGCAATAATTCCTTTTGTTTTGCCGTCTTGTGAGAACAGCAGGGGAGTTTTTCCCTCGTTTGAAAGACAGTTTACTTTTTCTTTTATTTCTTTGTTTATTTTGGCAGTTTTTTCAATGAATCTGAGATTTCCGCCGCATATTTCAGATTCGCCAAGCTTTGCTCGAAGTCCGTTGCCCGGGAATATTTCAAAATCAACGGTTTCATCGGGTGATATACCCAACTTTTCAGATTTATCAATAACAGCCTTTGCGAGTGGGTGTTCGCTTTTGATTTCGAGCGAATATGCAAGCTGCATAAGCTCCGTTTCACCAATGCCGAACGGAATAATATCCGTAACAACGGGTGTGCCGTTTGTAATTGTGCCAGTTTTATCGAGTGCCACAATGCTTACCTTACCTGCCGACTCAAGCGAAGCGGCGTTTTTGAAAAGTATACCGTTCTTTGCGCCGATGCCGCTTGCGACCATTATTGCAACAGGCGTTGCAAGACCAAGCGCACACGGACAGCTTATAACCAAAACAGATATTCCTCTTGCAAGTGCAAAGCCGATGCTTTCGCCTGCAATCAGCCAGCCGATAACCGTGATAATTGCGATGGTTACAACTGCGGGCACAAAAATTCCTGAAACCCTATCTGCTGCTTTGGCAACTGGAGCCTTTGTTGCTGCGGCATCACTGACGGTTTTTATTATCTGTGAAAGTGAGGTGTCTTGGCCGACTCTGACCGCTTCGCACACAAGGTATCCCGAGCGATTTATAGTTGCGGCAGAAACGGAATCTCCTTTTGATTTATCCACAGGTATACTTTCACCGGTCAGTGCCGATTCATCAACTGCGCTTTCACCGTTAAGGATAATTCCGTCAACGGGGATTGCTTCACCCGGTCTGACTGCAAAATTGTCGCCTTTTCTAACTTCGGAAACAGGCAGAATTATTTCTTTTCCGTTACGAATAACGGTTGCAGTTTCAGGTGCAAGGCTCATCAAACCTTTGAGCGCGTCGGTAGTTTTACCCTTTGAGCGTGCCTCGAGCATCTTGCCCACGGTTATCAGAGTCAGTATCATTGCGGCAGATTCGAAATACAATTCGTGCATCAGTTTCATCGGGGTATCTGCCGATGTCATTTTAAAAAGCACATAAACGCTCCATGCAAACGAAACTCCTGAGCCAAGCGCAACAAGAGTATCCATATTCGGCGCACGGTGAATTACACTTTTAAATCCGTTTATAAAAAATTTTTGATTGATTACCATTATAATGACTGTCAGCAACAGTTGAAGTAATCCGACAGCAATGGGATTTGTTTCAAAAAATGAGGGAATCGGAAATCCAAACATCATATGCCCCATTGAAAAATACATCAGCACCGCAAGAAAACCGAGCGATGTAATCAGTCTTTTTCTCAAAATGGGAGTATCTTTGTCTGCAAGCTCGGATGTGCTTGCTTTTACGGAGTTTTCCGAACTGTTATTTAATTTCGGAGATGCGGAATAGCCTGCATTTTCAACAGCGGCAATTATTTCAGCGGATGCCGCGGTGCCTTCAACGCTCATTGAGTTTGTCAGGAGACTTACCGCGCATGAACTTACTCCGGGCACATTTGCAACAGCTTTTTCGACTCTTGCGCTGCATGCCGCACAACTCATTCCGGTGACATTATATTGTTCCATTGTTTCACCTGCCTTATTAGTTTAAGAAACATCGGATTATAATATAAAATAGATATTAATTATATACCTATATGCGACGTATGTCAAACTTGAAAACAAAAAGCAAAGAGTTCCGCAGATTATCTCCGCAGAACTCTTTGCTTAGCTATATATCCGAACGAATACTGGAATTCATTTTAATGTACACTTATTATATCACATACTTTTTTATTTGTCATTAGTTTTTTTGAGAATTTTTAAATTTTTTTAATATTTTCTTTTTGGTTTTATTACATTTCAGATTATAGGGAAAAACAAGAGTTTCGAGAAAAATTTTTACGGCTTTTTTATCCGCGTTTAATCGCTTTTGAAAAGCGCAAATTAATACTGCTTCGCAACGAAAAATTGACGAAGCAAAAATAAAACACGGAGGTGAAGAATGAAGCGTTTTTTAAAAGCTCTGAGTGTTTTTCTTTTTGTGCTGTGCATTCCGGTTTTTTTGGCGGTGATTTACGGTGTTAAGGAGCTTCCTGATGAAATAAGCATTGGCGAAAGCGAAACGGTTAACTTCGGAATGATTTATTCCGAAGAAAATAGAGAATCCGTAAAATCTGCATCAACAATATGGGGAAAAACCGAATATGATTCAAAAATAATGGCGCTCAAGGTTGTTCCGGTCAAGGATATAAAGGTTAATGTGACTAAAAGGAGATTCGTTTCTCCCGGCGGTGACGTTTTCGGAATAAAGCTTTATACAAAAGGTGTTATTGTTATCAGCATTGATTCGGTCTCAACTGAATCAGGCTCGGCAGATCCTGCAGTTTCTGCAGGAATCAAGTGCGGCGATATAATAACAACTATCAATTCTGAGGCGGCAACGAGCTCACAGCAGATGACAGATGCTGTTGAAAATTCAGGCGGAAAACCTCTGCATCTTCGGGTTGACAGAAACGGAGAGATAATCGAGATAAATCTTACGCCTGTTTTGTCTGTCAACGGAAAGTATAAAGCAGGTCTTTGGGTAAGAGACAGCTCTGCGGGTATTGGCACAGTTACGTTTTATGATGATTCATCAGGCTATTTTGCAGGTCTCGGTCACGGCGTTTGCGACATTGATACCGGTAAAATAATGCCTTTGAACAATGGTGAAGCGGTCAGAGCAAAAGTCAACGGCTTCTATAAAAGCAGTGCAGGCAACCCGGGTGAGCTTTGCGGTGTGTTTTCCGATATCGCTTTGGGCAGCCTTCGTGTTAACCATGAGATGGGTGTTTACGGCAGGCTTATACAGCCTTCGGGTAAAAAGCTTATGCCGGTCGCGCTCGAAAGCGAGATACGGCTCGGAAAAGCTCAGATGATAACAACAATTGATGACAGCGGACCTCAGTATTATGATATTGAAATAACCAAGATTTATCCGTCATCGGATTTATCTGTCAGAAATATGATAATACAAGTGACAGACCCGGTGCTGCTTGAAAAAACGGGCGGTATTGTTCAGGGGATGAGCGGAAGCCCCATTGTTCAGAATTCTATGCTCGTGGGTGCAGTAACCCATGTATTTGTTAACTCCCCTGATAAGGGGTATGCAATCTTTTCTCAGAGAATGATTGATACAATGGATACGGTTAAAAGCTCGGAAATGGCAAAAGCGTCTTGAATGCGGTGGCATACTGTCACAAATTGCGATAAAAACTGTAAAAAATTCCCAGTAAATTATTGACAGATTTGCCAAAATATGGTAATATCTCCGTGAACTAAACAAAACGGAGGTAAAAACCATGAGAAAATTGTTGAGAGCTATGATAACCGAGGACGGGAGCGAAACGCTTCACGAGCTTGCAGGAATACTGCGCTCAAACGGATTTGAAGTAACAACCGTAATCAAGGACGGAACGCAGATTGTTGATAAATTCAGAGAAGGCGAAAGCCCCGATGTTCTTTTAATGGATGGATTTATGCCAAAGCTTGATGCTTTGGGGGTTCTTCGCGAGATTGAGTCTATGCACCTTGAAAAAAGACCGATGGTGATGGTGCTTTCAAGCACGGATAATCAGCGTTTTGAGAGTGAAATTCTCAGAAACGGAGCAGATTATTTCTTCCTCAAGCCTTACAGTCCCAAGATGCTTGCGGAGCGTATAATTCAGTTTTCAAGCATCCATAATTCCTGTGCCAATCAGAACGGCGTAAAGGATCTGGAGGTTGTTGTGTCACAGATAATGCTCCAGATTGGTGTGCCTGCCCACATCAGAGGATATCAGTATCTTAGAGAAGCGATTATTCTTTCAATTAATAACAGCGAAATGATAAGTTCTGTAACGAACATTTTATATCCGACGGTTGCAAAGCATTTCAAAACTACTCCGTCAAGAGTAGAAAGAGCCATAAGACACGCAATTGAGGTTGCGTGGGACAGAGGCGATGTTGATGTGCTCAGCTCCTACTTCGGTTACACGATTCAGAACGAGCGCGGCAAACCCACCAACAGCGAGTTTATTGCAATGATAAGCGATAATCTCAAGCTGCAGATGAAAACGGTATAAAAAGGCGGCAGGGAGCAAAAGCTCTCTGCCGTTTTTTGGAAAATTAAAGAAGCGAAAGGAAAAATGTTTTGAGAATGGGCGAAAGGTCGAATGCCGATGCGGGCACGTCAAACATACTGTCATTGACTTTGAATGAAATATCATCGAAATATGTGTACTGAACGGAGCCGGTTGATAAATCTGTAACAACGAGCATCTTGAGGTCATCACCGACATAATAGAATTTGCTGGTAACAAACTCTCTGTCGTCGTATTCTTCAACATAATATTTTGTTCCGTCAACTGTTTCTTCGTAGCTTTTGAGATACCTTGTGAGAGTCTGAGTAAGATTTGCGGCACTGAGCACCATTGCCCACACGTTTGCTCCTTTGAGAGGGTTTGTGTCCATTTTCACATAGAAAAAGGGAAGAATAGGAAGAAATCCGTAAATGCCGTCATCATTTGCAACGATTCGTGCTTTGAGAAATCCTGCATTGTATTCATAGCAGATGTTGTTGCCTTTAACAGCAATTGTGTTGGTGATTGTTGCGGGCATAATGCCGAAAAGTTTGGTTTCGCCTGCACGCATAGTAACGGAAACCTCGGTTGCGGTTTCGAGCTTATCGAGAAGTGCATCGGTTTTTGGCGTTGCAGCAAAAGCATTTACCGAGAAAACCGACAGAACAAGAATGATTGATGCGATTATTACGCTGATAGCCTTTTTCATTGGAATAACCTCCTTTTTTTTACATTTTATCATAAATCGAATCGTTAATCAAGCAATTCACAAATCACCGAATTTGAAACCAAAAAACCGTCAACTGTCATCGATATGTTTTTATCGGTTACTTTAACAAGTCCGTGCTTTTCGAATTCTTTGGCTTTTTCGATAATGAAATTGGGCACGGGATTGCCGAGACGTTTTTTATAATTCTCAAAAATTAACCCTTCGCTTAGCCTGAGTGCGAGCATAATATATTCTTCTTCGTCACCGCCGAAACCGTCATCAATGGGATGATTTCCGTTTATAAAGCCGTCAATGCTTCGCTCATAGTAAAATCTTTTTCCGCCGACAAACGAATGAGCTGAAGCACCGATACCCAGATATTCCTCGCATCGCCAGTATTTGAGATTGTGGAGGCTTTCAAATCCCGTTTGCGAGAAGTTCGAGATTTCATATTGGTGAAATCCCGCTTTTTCAAGCTCTTTAACCGCGAATAAATATAAATCGCAGGTTGTATCCTCGTCAGGCAGATGAAGTGAGTCTTTTATTTTATGGAAAGGTGTGCTTTCCTCAATTTTTAGTATATATGCGCTGACGTGCTTTGCTCCCGATTTTTTGCAAAATTCAATTGATTTTTGCAGGCTTTCCTCTGTCTGATCCGGAATTCCGAGCATAAGGTCAAGCGAAATATTATCAATACCGGCTGCCTTTGCTCTTGCGATTGCACGCTCAACATCGCTGCATTCGCCGCGTCTGCCAAGCATTTTTCTTTCAGCATCGTCTGCGCTTTGCAGTCCCATTGAAATGCGGTTGATGCCGCTTTTTGCAACAATCGAAAAATCAAATTCGGAATCAACTGCACCTGTATCAGACGGGTTACATTCAAGAGTTACCTCGCAATCAGAAGTTTGGTTTATGTGTGACATAATTCTTGCAATATTATCTGAGCCGATGAGTGACGGAGTGCCGCCGCCGAAATACACGGTATCATAAATTCTGCCTGATTCATCAAGCTTTCTGCAAAGAGCATCAACATATTTTTCAACCGTTTCGTTCTTTGGACTGACGGAATAAAAATCGCAGTAGGGGCATTTGCCGTTGCAAAAGGGAATATGAATATATAATCCGATGGGTTTCATAAAATCACCTGAAAAACGCAGGGGCGACCATTGGTCGCCCACTTTTGTTTTAATCATTATCATCAAGCTTAAGGACTGCCATGAATGCTTCCTGGGGCACTTCAACCGTACCGAAGTGACGCATTCTCTTTTTACCTTCCTTCTGCTTTTCAAGAAGCTTTTTCTTTCGAGTGATGTCACCGCCGTAACACTTTGCAAGAACGTCCTTACGCATTGCCTTAACGGTTTCGCGGGCAATAATCTTACCGCCGATACCAATCTGAATGGGGATTTCGAACATCTGACGGGGGATGTGCTCTTTGAGTCTTTCGGCAATTTTTCTTGCTTTTGAATATGCCTTTTCGGAGTGAATTATGAACGAAAGAGCATCAACGATATCTCCGTTGAGAAGAACGTCGAGCTTAACGAGGTTTGACTTGCGGTAATCGGAGATTTCATAGTCAAACGAAGCGTAGCCTCGGGTTCTTGATTTGAGAGAATCAAAGAAATCATAGATGATTTCGTTCAGCGGAAGTTCATAATGAATGTCAACTCTGTCAGGAGTGATATAGTCCATATTCTTGAATATGCCGCGTCTGTCCTGACATAAATCCATAATTGCGCCTACGTATTCGGACGGAGCGTAGATATGAGCATCGGTGAAAGGTTCTTCACAGGATGCGATGGTTGCAGGGTCGGGATAGTGAGTGGGGTTATCGATTTCAACCATCGAGCCGTCTGTAAGATTTATTTTGTAAACAACGCTGGGGATTGTTGTTACGAGGTCAAGGTCATATTCTCTTTCGAGTCTTTCCTGAATGATTTCAAGGTGAAGCAGGCCGAGGAAACCGCAGCGGAATCCGAAACCGAGCGCGCCCGATGTTTCAGGCTCGTATGTCAGAGCAGCATCGTTGAGCTGGAGCTTTTCAAGTGCGTCGCGGAGATTTTCATAGTCTGCACCGTCGGCGGGATATACGCCGCAGTAAACCATCGGGTTAACTTTTCTGTAACCGGGCAGAGGCTCGGCTGCGGGATTTTCAACCGTTGTTACAGTGTCACCTACACGTGCGTCGCCGACTGTTTTGATTGATGCGGTGATATAACCAACCTCGCCTGCGGTAAGTTCCTTACAAGGCTCGGGGATGGTTGCTCGCATATATCCGGTTTCAACAACCGTGAATTCAGCACCGGTTGCCATCATACGCATTGTGTCGCCGGGTTTGATTTTGCCTTCCTTGACTCTTACGTAAACAATAACACCCTTGTAGCTGTCATAAACCGAGTCGAAGATAAGTGCACGCAGGGGCAGATCATCATTTGCTTCGGGAGCGGGAACATCTTTTACGATACGTTCAAGCACCTGTTCGATATTGACACCCGTTTTTGCCGAAACTCTCGGAGCTTCAGAGCAGTCAAGACCGATAACATCCTCTACCTCTGCCGCAACTCTGTCGGGGTCAGCTGAAGGAAGGTCGATTTTGTTGATAACGGGTACAAGCTCAAGGTCGTGGTCAAGAGCAAGATATGTGTTTGCAAGAGTCTGAGCCTCAACGCCCTGAGAAGCGTCGATTATGAGCACAGCACCTTCGCAAGCTGCAAGCGAACGCGAAACCTCGTAGTTGAAGTCAACGTGACCGGGGGTGTCGATGAGGTTAAGAACATATTCTTCGCCGACCTCGGCAAGATAGTTGAGCTTAACGGCGTGAGCCTTGATTGTGATACCTCTTTCTCTCTCGAGGTCCATCTTGTCAAGAAGCTGAGCCGTCATATCACGCAGAGCAACGGACTTGGTTTTTTCAAGAAGTCTGTCAGCAAGGGTTGACTTGCCGTGGTCTATATGTGCAATAATACAAAAATTTCTGATTTTATCTTTTGAAACTGCCAATGTGTTTTCTCCTTAAATGTTTGCTATTTCTTCGAGCTTTCTGTCAACGCCCGACTGACCAATCCACATATCTTCCCAACGATGACCTGCGATTGATTCGATGCGTTTTTTGTCACCTGCTGAAATTTCGCAGCTGCCTGTTTCGTGCTTCTGTGCGATGACAGCCTGGATGATTTCGTGGTCGCGCTTCTTCATTTTAAATCTGAAGATAAGAATAAGAGATGTGATTGCAAATATTGTGGGCAGCCAGCTGACGAGAAGTCTCAGACCGAACTCTGTCTGTGTGCTGAGAGCCGCATATTCGATTTTGTCAAGGTTGGTTGTGTCGTACCCGATAACCTGAAGGAAAATTCCGAGGAAACCGGTAACAAAGCTGTTGATTGTTTTTCTTACAAAGGAGTAGAAAGTGGTGATGACGCCTTCACGTCTTCTGCCGGTGATAAGTTCGTCAACGTCGGTAACGTCAGGCTGAATGTTGCTGATAACAAAGCCCGGTCCGGAGAAACCGAAGTTATAAAGAATAGTTGCGATATAAAGAATAAATACGGGTGATTTGGGAGTTACAAATCCGTTGAGAAGCAGACCGATTATCATCATGGGTGCCATTATGATTCCGCAAGTACGCTTGTCTAGATAACGTGTGAGAAAATAGTTGAAAGGACCGCCTGCGATTTCAGCGGCACCGCCAACGGTGTTGAGCACACTGAAATGGCTGTATCTGTCGGCGATACTTCTGATGTAGAACTGGTCTGCGTAGCTGTAAAAGCTCTTTGAAAATCCGTAGAAAAGATTTATGAGGAAATACTGCCTGAAAGCTTTGTTTCTGAAAACCTGAATATATTCTTTGGCAAAATATTTGTAGTCAATGGGCGGATTCTTGAGGTCGAGCGAACTCTTTTCTTTTGTTGAGAAGAAAGTGACAAGAGGAGCCCAGCAGAAGTAAACAACAAAAATAATGCCGCACATAAGATATTTGGGTTTGTCGGCAGGTGTGGGATTAACCATATTTGTGCCGCCGAGAACTACGCTCATAAAAATGAACGAGGGGAACATACCGAACATATTGAAGATATACTCAACAATTTTGTACTGCGTTCTTTCGAAATATCTCGGGGCAACTGTCGGAAGCATCGCAACGTGAGGAATATTTATCATTGTGTAGCCTGAGCTGTAGATGAGCGAAGCAAGAAGATAATAAATAAAAAGTGCTGTGGTGTTGCCTGTACCCGAAATGCCGAACGAATACCATTTCATAAAATAGCCAATCAAAAGCACGGGGAGACCTGCAATTAGCCATACTCTGTGTTTGCCGAAACGTGATTTTGTTCTGTCTGTTATAAAGCCCATGGCAAGGTCGGTTACTGCATCAATAACGCCGCCTATGGTGCTGATGATACCGGACATACCGGTGCTCATTCCTTCAACAAAATTAAGAAACTGTTGGTGGTACATACTGATGGGGTTTGTGACACCGCCTGTTGTTATGCAGGCAACATTATAGCCTACAATCGGTCTGAGGTATTCCCAAGTGTTGCCTTCAATACCTACGGCATCCTTGATTTTATTACCGATTCCCAAGGATATTCCTCCTTAAATATAAAGTTATAGATATACCAATATATAATAACAAAAAATCCGAATAAGGTCAAGCATAAAAAATCCCGAAAGCAACCGTGCTTTCGGGATATCATTTTATAAGTTTGTTATAATCTCAACGCACTTGTCAATGCCGAATTTGCTGCTGTTGAGGCAGATATCATAATGCTCGGGGTCGCCCCAGGTCATTTCGGTGTAGTGCTCATAGTAAGCAGCGCGTTTTTTATCTCTTTCTTTGATTCTTTTTTCAGGAGTTTCGTTATTTTCGCCGTATATTTTTACGATTCTTTCTGCTCTTGCTTCTTTATCGGCATAGATGAAAATTTTAACAATATTGTCTTTTTCACGGAGAATAAAGTCTGCACATCTGCCGACAATTACACAAGGCCCTTTTTCTGCAAGCTCTTCAATAACTTTTTTCTGAGCGTGCCAGATTATGTCATCCTTGGACATATTGCTGTAAAGATTATAGAGGGTGAATATGGTCGACATTTTGCCTGTTGCGGAAAGATGTTCGCCTTTTTTTGCAATCTCCTCTTTGAGAAGACCGCTTTTGATTGCAACCTCATCGATGATTTCGCTGTCATAGCAGGGGATTGAAAGCTTTTCGGCAACCTTTTTTGCGATTTCTCTGCCGCCGCTTCCGAATTCACGTCCGATAGTAATAATTTTGTTATTCATAAATTCAGCCCCTTTGATTATTTATTTGTCCTCGTCTTTTAAATGTTCTTTAAGAATATAAATAGGTCGGTTTTTGACCTGAACATACATTTTCGAAAGATATTCTCCGATGATACCGAGGCAGAAAAGAAGAAGTCCGCCGATGAGCAAGAGAAGCACAACAATTGTTGCATATCCCGGCACATCTATTCCGAATGCGAGTTTCTGGATAACAACAATGATCAGATAAAGAATTGAACATACAGAAGAGAAAATTCCGATGAATGTTGCAAATTTGAGCGGAGCGGTAGAGAATGCAAAGATTCCTTCAAGCGCATATTTGAACAGCTTGCTGAAACTCCATTTGGATTCACCGCTTTCTCTGGCAGCAACTTCATAAGGAATATATTTTGTATTGAAGCCTACGTAGCTGAAAAGTCCCTTTGAGAATCTGTGGAATTCCGACATCTGAAGAATTGCATCAACCATAACTCTTTTCATCAGTCTGAAATCCGATGCGCCGTTAACAAAATCAACATCTGAAATTTTATTAATTAACTTATAAAATCCCGATTTGAATGCTGAAAGTACCGCGGATTCTTTTCGGCTTTGCTGATAAGCTGCAACGCAGTCAAGCTCTTCATCAGAGTTGAGTACATCAAGCATTTTAAGCACTATCTCGGGCCTTTGCTGAAGGTCGGCATCGATGATGCACACAAGGTCACCGACTGCCTTGGAAAGACCTGCATACATAGCAGCTTCTTTGCCGAAGTTACGGCTGAATGTAAGCACTTGGATGTTGCTTTCGTTATGATAAGTGTTATAAAGCTGTTTTAATTTCTGATATGTCTTATCCTTACTGCCATCGTTTACAAAAACAAATTCATAGTCATTGACTTTGCTGTCAAAGACTCTTTTGACTTCACTGAAGAATTTTTCAACATTGCCTTCTTCGTTGTAGCAGGGGATAACCAAGGACAATTTCATGTTTTTTCACCTCTCACTCTATTGTACAACTAAAGATTTAATAAAGAGTGAATAATAAAATAAATTATTAATAAATAAATTTTATCATCCATATCCAATAAAGTCAATATGTCCGCACTCTAAAATATTCACGGTGTTTTTTGCGATTTAACAAAGTGTTAACAATTAAATTATTGACAAATTCTTCTTGTTGGAGTATAGTATTGATAGAAATTAGCACTCTTGCTTTTTGAGTGCTAAAATTAGCACTCGGCGAAAGAAGGTGTGGAGGATGGCTGAATTAAGCGAACGTAAAAAGCTGATTTTATCTGCTGTTGTTGAGCAATATATCAAATCGGGTGAGCCTGTCGGCTCAAAAGAGCTTATTGCTTTGACGGGTATGTCTGTTTCCTCTGCAACCGTGCGTAACGAGATGAGCGAGCTTTCCGCTATGGGCTATCTTGAGCAGCCGCACACTTCAGCGGGTAGAGTCCCTTCGCAAAAAGGTTACAGATATTATGTTGATAATCTTATGAAGGACAGAGAAATCGATGAGCTTAACCGAAGAATGATTGAAGCGGGGATTTCCTCTGCTGCGGGTGACCCCGAAAGGCTTATTGCTCAAGCGGGCGAAGTGCTTGCAGAGCTTACGAAATGCGCCTGTGTTTCAACCGCACCCGGTGGAGATGCCGTAATAATCCGCAAGATTGAGCTTGTGCCGGTCGGCATTCACTCGGCGATGCTTGTTCTTTTAATGTCAAACGGAATTCTTAAGAGCAGACTTTGCAGGCTCGATTGTGAGCTTACAGCAAAGATTCTCGAAGAGTTCTATAATATAGTTGATTCCTGCATAATCGGCAAACCCGCTTCGGAGATAAGCGTTGTTTCGATGCAGACGGCTGCCGCTTCGGTTGACAGCGACCCGTTTGCGATGCTTCCGCTTATGGCGGCGGTTTGTGAGCTTGCAAGGAGTATGGAGGATTCAAGGATAATCCTTGGGGGCAGTTCAAATCTGTTTTCACACAAAGACTACGGCGTGGGCGCAATTGAACTTTTTGAGTTTCTCAATAAGCGCGAGCCTTTGTCGGCAGTCATCAGCGGAATAAAAGAGCCACTTGATGTTATCATCGGCAAAGAAAATCTTTACCGCCAGCTTGAAAATTCGAGTGTTATAGTGGCAAAATATTCCGTAGGAGGCAGAGATTCAGGCTCAATCGGTCTTATCGGACCCACCCGAATGGACTACGAAAGCATTATTCCCAGCGTAAAATATCTTACCGATATCGTCGGAAGAATGATTACTCAGGCGATAGAGGAATAGAAAGGATACAGTATGAAGAAAGAAAAAAAGACTCCCGAAACAACCGAAGAAGTCAAAGAGACTGCTGAGGAAGTGAAGGAGGAAACTGCGGAAGAAAAGCTCAGAAAAGAGCTTGACGAAAAGAATGACCAGTTCTTAAGACTTTATGCGGAATATGATAATTTCCGCAAGCGTTCGCAAAAAGAAAAGCAGGATATTTATTCATCATCAAAGGCTGATGTAATAAAGGAACTGCTTCCCGTTCTGGATAATTTTGACAGAGCGGCAAACAATACTGAATGCAGTTTTGAGGATTACAAAAAAGGCATCGACCTTATTTTTAATCAGTTCGGCGAAATACTCAAAAAGACGGGCGTTGAAAGCTACGGCGAAAGAGGCGATGCATTCGACCCCAACATCCACAACGCTGTTATGACCGTTGAGGATGACGAACTCGGCGAAAACGTTATAGCTGAGGTGTTCACAAAAGGCTATAAGCTTGGCGACAAAATTATCAGAGATGCAGTCGTCAAAGTTGCAAATTCATAAATTAAGTTTATAATTTTTCATTTATTTATAGGAGGAAATTTATTATGGCAAAGATTATCGGTATCGACTTAGGTACAACAAACTCATGCGTAGCAGTTATTGAAGGCGGCGAACCCGTAGTTATTGCAAATGCAGAAGGTGCAAGAACAACTCCTTCGGTTGTTGCTTTCGGAAAGACAGGCGAAAGAATGGTCGGTCAGGTTGCAAAGAGACAGGCTGTTACCAATTCGGACAGAACCGTTGCATCAATCAAAAGACAGATGGGTTCTGATTATAAAGTTGCAATTGACGATAAGAAGTATACTCCGCAGGAAATCTCTGCAATGATTCTTCAGAAGCTCAAGACAGATGCTGAAGCTTATCTCGGCGATAAGGTAACAGAAGCTGTTATCACTGTTCCCGCATATTTCACCGATGCTCAGAGACAGGCTACAAAGGATGCAGGTAAGATTGCGGGTCTTGAAGTAAAGAGAATCATCAACGAGCCCACTGCAGCAGCTCTTGCATACGGCATCGATAAGGAAACCGATCAGAAGGTTATGGTTTATGACCTTGGCGGCGGTACATTCGACGTTTCAATCATTGAAATGGGTGACGGTGTTCAGGAAGTGCTTGCAACAGCAGGTAACAACAAGCTCGGTGGCGACGATTTTGACCAGAGAGTTATTAATTGGCTTGCTGACGGCTTCAAGGCAGAGCAGGGCATCGACCTTCGCGGCGACAAGATGGCTATGCAGAGACTCAAGGAAGCTGCTGAAAAGGCAAAGATCGAGCTTTCAGGTGTAACAACTTCAAACATCAGCCTTCCCTTCATCACAGCTGATGCAACAGGTCCCAAGCATCTCGAAATGACTCTCACAAGAGCAAAGTTCAACGAAATCACAGCAGACCTTGTTGATGCAACAATGGGTCCCGTTCGCCAGGCTATGAACGACTCAGGTCTTAAGACAAGCGAAATCGATAAGGTTCTTATGGTCGGCGGTTCATCAAGAATTCCCGCTGTTCAGGAAGCTATCAAGCAGTTTATGGGTGCAGAACCCTTCAAGGGCATCAACCCCGACGAATGTGTTGCTATCGGTGCTGCTCTTCAGGCAGGTGTTCTCGGCGGCGAAGTTACAGGTCTTCTTCTTCTTGACGTTACTCCGCTTTCACTCGGCATTGAAACAATGGGCGGTATCAGCACAAAGATTATCGACAGAAACACAACAATCCCTGTAAAGAAGAGCCAGATTTTCTCAACCGCAGCTGACAATCAGCCTTCAGTTGAAGTTCACGTTCTTCAGGGTGAAAGAGAATTTGCAAGAGATAACAAGACTCTCGGTGTGTTCCACCTTGACGGCATTATGCCCGCACCCAGAGGCATTCCTCAGATTGAAGTTACATTTGATATAGATGCAAACGGTATCGTTCACGTTTCCGCTAAGGATCTCGGTACTCAGAAAGAGCAGTCAATCAACATCACATCTTCAACCAATATGTCCAAGGAAGACATTGAAAAGGCTGTTGCTGATGCTGAAAGATTTGCTCAGGAAGATAAAGAACGCCGCGAAAACGTTGATACACGCAATGCTGCTGACCAGATGGTTTATCAGTGCGAAAAGCTTATGAACGAAAACGGCGACAAGTTCAGCGACGATGAAAAAGCAGGCGTTAACGAAAAGATCGATGCGCTTAAGGAAGCTCTCAAGGGCGAGGATATCAACCTCATCAAGTCACGTCAGGATGAGCTTACCGCTAAATTCCATGAAGTTTCCGAAAAGCTTTATAAAGCTGCAGCAGAAGCAGCTCAGACTCAGCAGGAAGGCGCTGCACCCGGCGGAGAAGACTACACAGAAGCAAAATATACGGATGTTGACGACAACTTTTAATGTGAGGAGTTAATCCCCTTGGCAGATAAGAGAGATTATTATGAGGTCCTCGGTGTTAATAAAAGCGCAAGCGAGGACGAAATAAAAAAAGCATACAGAAAAAAAGCCAAAGAGTATCACCCGGACCTTCATCCGGGTGATGCTGAGGCTGAGGCAAAATTCAAAGAAGCAAACGAAGCTTACGAAGTGCTTTCCGACAGTCAGAAAAAGGCTCGCTACGACCAGTTCGGCCATGCAGGCGTAGACCCGAATTACGGTGCTGGCGGCGGTGGTGCATACGGCGGCGGTTTCGGAGGCGGCTTTGATTTTGGCGACCTCGGAGATATATTCGGTTCTTTCTTCGGTGGTGGCTTTGGCGGCGGCAGACAGTCCAATCCTAACGCGCCCCGCAGAGGTGAAGATGTTCAGGCAAGAGTTACCATTTCGTTTGAAGAGGCAGCAAAGGGTTGTAAGAGAACAGTTGATATCAATCGAGTTGATACTTGCAACGAATGCCACGGTTCCGGCGCAAAAGCAGGCACATCGCCCAAAACCTGCCCTGATTGTGGCGGCAGAGGTTATGTCAATGTTCAGCAGAGAACAGCGTTCGGTGTGATTCAGACCCAGAAATCCTGTCCCAAATGTCAGGGTCAGGGTAAGGTGATTGAAAATCCTTGCGCAAAGTGCCGCGGAACAGGCAGAACAACAACCAAAACATCGGTTGAAGTCAACATACCCGCAGGTATTGATGACCGTCAGGTGTTCAATGTCAGTGGTGCAGGTAATGCAGGCGTGAACGGCGGACCAAAGGGCGACCTGAGAGTAGCTGTTTTTGTCAGACCGCACCCTCATTTCGAACGCGACGGCTACAATGTATGGCTTGAGCACAGAGTAAGTTATCCGCAAGCAGTTCTTGGTGATACTCTCAGAATTCAGACTCTTGACGGTGATGTTAAATTCGATCTTCCTGCGGGCACTCAATCGGGTTCTGTTTTCAGCCTTAAGGGTAAGGGCATACAGATTCTCAACGGCAGAGGCAGAGGCGATCAGCTTGTGCGTATCATTGTTGATGTGCCCAAGAATCTTACTCAGCGTCAGAAAGAACTCCTTGTTGAGTTCGAAAAAGAACTCGGAGTCAAGCGCGGTGCACCCGTAGGCAACGGCAAGGAAGGCTTTTTTGATAAGTTCAAGAATAAGAAATGATAAAAGCGCTGTGTCGTATGACACGGCGTTTTTGAGGTATAACAATGAAATACGATGCAATAATATTCGACCTTGACGGAACTCTTACAGATACTCTTGCCGACTTGAGAAACAGTGTTAATTATGCGCTCAACCATTTCGGATTCCCCGAAAGAACAACCGAGGAAATCCGAGCTTTTGTGGGTAACGGTGTAAAAAGACTTGTTTTTCTCAGTGTTCCAGAAAACACTCCCGATGAGATTGCGGAAAGTTGTCTTTCGGTATTTAAGGAGCATTATGCAGCGAATTCGCTTGTCGAAACCAAGCCGTATGACGGAATAATCGATATGCTAAAAACAATCAAGAAAAATGAAATCAAAACTGCCGTTGTCACAAACAAAATGCATTCGGCGGCAGTTGATGTTGTTGAATTTTTCTTCGGAGAATTGATTGACGTGATTATCGGTCAGATTGACGGAATGGCGCAAAAACCCAAGCCCGATGGAATTTACAAAGCACTTGAATTGCTTGGCGTATTAAAAGAAAACGCTGTTTATATCGGCGATTCTGAGGTGGATTGCATAACCGCAAAAAATGCGGGTATTCCCTGTGTCGGCGTAACGTGGGGATTCCGCGACCGCGATGTGCTAATATCAAACGGTGCGGATTTCATTGCAGACAGTCCTTCGGAAATATTTGATTACATCTGATTGTCGAATTTTGTATTGACAAAAACAAATCACCATTATATAATAAAGTGTCAATAGAATATGTCCTTATTAAGAGTGGCTGAGGGACAGGCCCTTCGAAGCCCGGCAACCTGTGTTATGCAAGGTGCTAAATCCTGCGGCGTTATGCCGAAAAATAAGGTGTTTTCAACCACTGAAGACTCCTTCGGTGGTTTTTTTGGGACTTATTATTGATAATAATTCTAAAAGAGGTTTATAAAATGGCAAACTACTTATTTACATCCGAATCCGTAACGGGCGGTCATCCCGATAAAATCTGCGACCAGATTTCCGATGCCGTTCTTGATGCTATTCTTGCTCAGGATCCTATGGGCAGAGTTGCCTGCGAAACCTGCTGCACAACCGGTATGGTTCTCGTTATGGGTGAAATTACAACAACTGCAGATATCGATATTCCCAAAATTGTAAGAGAAACAGTTGATGAAATCGGATATAACAATGCCGAATACGGCTTTGATTGCAACACCTGTGCTGTTATGACTGCTCTTGATAAGCAGTCGGGCGATATTGCAATGGGTGTTGACAGACTCGGTGCAGGCGACCAGGGTATGATGTTCGGTTTTGCTTGCGACGAAACTCCCGAGCTTATGCCTCTTCCCATTTCTCTTGCTCACAAGCTTTGCGCAAAGCTTACCGAAGTCCGTAAAGATGGCACACTCGGCTATCTCCGTCCCGATGGCAAGAGCCAGGTAAGTGTTGAATACGATGAAAACAACAATCCCGTCAGAATTGATACAGTTGTTATTTCTTCTCAGCATTCAGCCGATGTCACTCTTGAGCAGATAAGAGCAGATATCGTTGAAAAGGTAATCAAACCCGTTATTCCCGCTTCGATGCTTGACGAAAACACTAAGTATCATATAAATCCCACCGGAAGATTCGTTACCGGAGGACCTCAGGGCGACAGCGGTCTTACAGGTAGAAAGATTATTGTTGATACATACGGCGGCTATGCACGTCACGGCGGCGGAGCTTTCAGCGGAAAAGATCCCACAAAGGTTGACCGATCAGCAGCATATGCGGCACGTTATGTAGCAAAGAATATTGTTGCTGCAGGTCTTGCAAAGAAGTGCGAAGTTGAGCTTGCATACGCTATCGGTGTTGAACAGCCTGTGTCTGTATTTGTTGATACATTTGGGACCGGCAAAATCGCAGATACAGAAATTTCTGCAATTATCAACAAGCTTTTCGACCTCAGCCCTGCAGGCATCATCAAGACTCTTGATTTGAGAAGACCCATCTACAAGCAGGTTGCAGCTCTCGGTCATATCGGCAGAACAGATATTGAACTTCCCTGGGAAAAGCTCGACAGAGTTGACGATATCAAAAAAGAAGCAAACATCTGAATATATAAAGCATAAATTTACCGCCGCTACTTTTGGGTAGCGGCGGTTTTGCTGTTTGTTATTTTGCTTTTTTCTGAGCCTTTATTTTTTCTCTGTAAGCTTTTTCTTCAGCAGATTTGCGTTCGGCTTCGGCTTTTGCATCTGCCATTGCTTTTTCATGACGAGCCTTTGCTTCGTCGTATATTGCTGAAATTTCATCAAGCTTTTCATAGTTTTCGCTTTGGGTTATGAGTTTTTTAGCGTCGTTATATGACTTGGCTGCGCGGCTGAATTTTGCTGATTCATCATTGAGAATCTTGGTTTCTCCTGCAATCATTTTAAGTTCAGATTTAAGTTCTTCAAGCTTTGATTTTGCTTCTGCGAGCTTGTTCTTATCTTTTGACTTTTTGATGCCTCTGAGAGAATCGTTGATGCTTTTGATTTCTGCTTCAATTGTATCCATTTTTTCGTATTTATTCTCAATTAAAGCGTAGTCGGGCTGAACAAGATCTGATGCATTTTTATAATATTTTTTGATTGCCTTAACCGAATCAAGTTTGTTTCTTGCAATTTCTATTGCAGCTTTGCGAAGCACTTTTTCGGTTGCATTTCCCTTGGGCATACTTTTGGCATCTGCAATTTCAGCTTTTATTTCTTTTGTATCAAGAGCAGCGAGTCCGCTGAGTCCTATACCATAAATGTTTTTGCTTTCCGAAAGTCTGAATCTGAATTCGTCATTTGAGAATTTGTCAAGCTCATCGCATACAAACTTTGCAATTTCGATTTCTTCGTTGAACTCAACATCGGTGTTGTATGCTTTCTTCGCAAGTTTTCTTTCTGCTTTGTCTTTGACTGATTTCCAGGAGTTTTTAACAATCTGCTTGGGTGATTTGCCGGACATATCACGTGAAGTACGGATGATATCGATTGCTTCAACAAGGTTGCCGTCGTTAAGAACACCGTTGCCGTAGTCCTCAAACATGCTGCGCACTTTAAGAACACGGATAACAGATTTTTGCTTTCTTTCGTTGAAGTCATACCATGCATAGGGGATAACGTTCATCGCTGCACCGATTGCAGAAACAACGATAAGAACCTGAAGAAGACTTCTGAGAATGTCGGGGTCATAGAGTGCAGAAAGAGCGTTGTTGTAGTTATCCTGTCCGTTTGCAAACTGCTCTGCAAGGATTGTGCCGACATCTTTACCGTCTCCGAGAACACGGCTGAGAATGCCGGGGTTAGCAGTAACGACTGCAGCGTTTTCTTTGGTGAGTCCGCCTCTTTCGTAGATTGCAGGAAGAACAGAGGATGTTGCGAGGGTGATAACGGTACCAATTGTTCCTACAGCGGAGAACATACCATCGATTCGTTCGCCGGTTATGTATTGCTGATAGTCACGTATATCTGCCTGGATTGCGGGGTTAAGAATATGCATAAATGAACCCATAAGAGCGTTGAGCCACAGACACCCCATAACAAGCCAGATTGTTGCACCGTTGATTTCTCTTATCATCGGAAGCATCAAGAGAATGAAAATGATATTGAAAATGTTGGTGACAACGAGGACTGCTTTCTTGCCCCATTTCTTTACACAGAAGGGAGCAAGAATCATACCCCACAGAGAAGCGTTGCCGTATACCGTAACAATCAGTCCGTATATACTTCCCGAACAGGCTCCTCCGTAGTTGTAGAGCCAAAAAAGAATGTTGGAATAAGCGCTTTCGAGGAAGCCTATCCAACCTGCAAGAGAAATAATCCAGAAGTATTTGTTCTTTGCAACTGCTTTAAGTGCATCAATGAATTTAATCTGAACAACGTGTGTACGCGCCTGAACAATTTTTTCTTCTGTGTGCTTGTAAACAACGATGCAAAGAAGAACACCGAGAACGGTAAGAATAGGATATAAAAGACGGTAAACACGGATATCGGTTGTGTTTGTGTGGAAAAGTTTTGATGCAATGATGGGGGTGAAAAGATTAACGAGTGTCGGAGCGAGAGAATAAACAATGCTTTTTACCGAAGCAACGTCTGTTCTTTCCTGAGTGTGGGGGGAAAGAACGTGGATAAGGTTCTCATATGCATCATAGAAGAAATAATAAATGAAATGAAGCAGAAGGTTAAGAAGCATAATAATGGCGCACTTTGCAACATATGCTCTTGTTTCGCCGAAAAGCATACCGTCGCCAAGCCAATCGCCGAGTCTGTTGTACGGAAACCATACCATTAAATTACAGATGATCGCCGAGGGAATAGCCATTGTGGCAATATACGGTCTGTATTTACCGGCTTTGTTTCGTGTGTTGTCGATGATGTTTGCTCTGATTCCCGTCAGCGGAATGTTTGCCAGAACAGCGATTACGTACATTATGTACATATCCGTAGGGTCAATGCCGAGTGTGCTCGAGAGAAGTGTGTTGTTGGTTGCGAGCAGGCAGGCGTTACCGAGGGTGATAATCATATATGCACCGATACCGCCGCCGGAGTAAGCTGCAATTTCCTTGAATGTCATATAACGGCCTGCCATAGGTGTTTTCCAGTAGGTTTTGACCTTGGAAATACCGTCTTTGACTTGTGCGACCAGGTTCTTAGTCTGCCTCCTAAATTCAATATAAAAATAATTATAGCAAAAAGAATAAATAAAAGCAACACAAACGGAACAAATTTGTATAAAAAAGTAATGTTTACTTGACTGTAAGATTTTGTTTTGTTACAATAATATTGTAGAAATTTACGTTTTTTAACTTAACAATAAAACGGAGTGTGATATTTTATGGAAAAAATCAAGCTTGCAATTGAAGCGGGTCAGACCGCTCTCGGAATTGAATTCGGTTCAACAAGAATTAAAGCTGTACTCATAAGCAAGAATCACGAGCCTCTTGCATCAGGCAGCT
>JAZNHM010000042.1:0-5953 GCA_045576955.1 Acutalibacteraceae bacterium
GTTGCGGGATTTGAACGGGGAGTTCTGCCTATGGGTGATTGATCAATATTGATGACCTTGTCAAGATGCTCCGCACCTGTGATTCTGTCGTGGTCACCGGGCTTTTTCTTTGCGTTGTTCAGCTCGGTTGCAAGATATTTGTTGAGGATTTCATTGATAAGCGAGGATTTGCCCGAACCTGAAACACCGGTTACACTGATGAATTTTCCGAGAGGAAATTCAACATCGATGTTACGAAGATTGTTTTCTCTTGCTCCGTAAACAACCAACGATTTACCATTGCCTTCTCTGCGTTTTTCGGGCAGAGGAATATATTTTTTGCCGCTCAGGTATTGACCTGTTATTGAATTTTCGCAATTTATAATGTCGTTTATATCACCGCAGCAGACGATTTCACCGCCGTGGATGCCCGCGCCCGGTCCAACGTCAACAATATAATCGGCAGAACGCATTGTTTCTTCATCGTGCTCAACAACGATAAGAGTGTTGCCAAGGTCGCGAAGCTCCTGCAAGGTTTTGAGAAGCTTTGAATTATCTCGCTGATGCAAACCTATGCTCGGCTCGTCGAGTATATAGAGAACGCCCATAAGAGATGAACCGATTTGCGTTGCAAGGCGGATTCTCTGCGCCTCACCGCCCGAAAGAGTTGCGGAAGAACGGGCGAGGTTGAGATAATTCAGACCGACGCTTGAAAGGAAGTTCAACCTGCTCCTTATTTCTTTTATAATCTGTTCCGCAATCATCTTGTCTCTTTCACCGAGATTAAGATTATCAAGAAATTCAATTTCTTCATCAATGGATTTGTTGACGAATTCATCAATGTTGATACCGCCGACGGTAACGCCGAGCGACTCTTTGCGAAGTCTTGCACCGCTGCATTCGGGGCATTTTACACTTGACATATAGCCTTCGATTTCAGTTCTTGACCACTCGCTTGTGGTTTCTCTGTAACGGCGTTCGAGGTTGTTGATAACACCCTCAAAATCGGTCATATATGTGCCGCTTCCGTATTCGCTCTTTCGTTCAAGCTTTATTTTTTTACCGCCTGTACCGTAGAAGATAACATCCTTTGCTTTCTTTGAAAGGTCTTTGAACGGAGTGTCAAGCGAAAAATCGTAGGCTTTTGCAACGCCTTCATAGTACATCTGAGCAATTGTGCCGCCGTCACTTGCTGACCATCCGCTTGCCTTGATTGCACCCTCACGGATAGAAAGCGAGTCATCAGGCACAACCATTTTCGGGTCAACCTTCATAAGCACGCTCAGACCCGAGCAATTCGGGCAGGCGCCAAATGGATTGTTGAATGAGAATGAACGGGGTTCAAGCTCTTCGATGCTCACTCCATGTTCGGGACAAGCGTAGTTGAGCGAATAGAGCAATTCTTCACCACCGATAACATCGATGAGAAGCAAACCGTCGGTAAGGTTTGTTGCTGTTTCGATTGAATCGGCAAGTCTTGAACGGATTCCGTCTTTGATAACAAGGCGGTCAACGATGACCTCAATATTGTGCTTTATATTCTTTTCAATCTTGATTTCTTCGGATAAGTCATAGGTTATGCCGTCAATACGTACTCTTGCAAAACCGCTTTTGCGGATGGAGTCAAGCTCTTTTACGTATTCACCCTTCTTGCCTCTTGCAATGGGTGCCATAACCTGAATTTTTGTGCCTTCCTCAAGTGAAAGCACCTGAACGGTAATATCGTCAACCGTCTGTCTGCTGATTTCTCTTCCACATTCGGGGCAGTGGGGAATGCCGATTCTTGCATAAAGCAGACGAAGATAGTCATAAATCTCCGTTACCGTGCCGACGGTTGAACGGGGATTTTTTGAGGTTGTTTTCTGGTCGATTGAAATAGCAGGGGAGAGACCCTCGATGCTTTCAACATTGGGTTTTTCCATCTGACCGAGGAACTGCCTTGCGTATGATGAGAGGGATTCCACGTATCTTCTCTGACCTTCGGCATAGATTGTGTCGAATGCAAGGGAGGATTTTCCCGAACCTGAAAGACCCGTGAATACGACGAGCTTGTCACGTGGTATTGTTATGTCAACATTTTTAAGGTTGTGTTCTTTCGCACCTTTAACGGTTAAATTCTTTACAGCCATTATATTATTTACCTCTTCTGAGTTTTTCGATGCGGTCACGAAGATATGCCGCGTGTTCAAATTCAAGGATTTTTGCTGCCGCTTTCATTTCTGCGGTGAGCTTAAGAATCATCGCTTCACGCTCTTTACGGCTCATCTTTGAAATTGCTTTTTCTTCGTCGTCCTTGGCAGATATTTCAATTATTTCGTGAACGTCTTTGACGATTGTTTTTGGCGTTATGCCGTGTTCCTCGTTATATTTCATCTGCTTTTCACGGCGGCGTACGGTTTCGGTTATCGCTCTTTCCATTGACGGAGTAACGTTATCCGCATACATTATAACCGTACCTTCGGCGTTACGTGCCGCTCTGCCGATGGTCTGAATCAGCGATGTTTCGGATCGCAGAAATCCTTCTTTATCTGCATCAAGAATTGCGACAAGCGAAACCTCGGGTATGTCGAGTCCTTCACGCAGAAGGTTGATGCCGATGAGCACATCAAAATCGCCCAAACGCAGACCTCTGATGATTTCCATTCTTTCAATAGTATCTATATCGTGGTGCATATATCGGACCTTGATATCGAGATTTTCAAGGTAATCCGTCAGATCCTCTGCCATGCGCTTGGTGAGTGTTGTAACAAGCACACGCTCGCCTTTGGCAGTCCTTGCATTGATTTCCGAAACAAGGTCGTCAATCTGACCCTCCGTCGGTCTGACGGAAATTTCGGGATCGAGCAGACCTGTCGGTCTGATGACCTGTTCTGCAATCTGTGCACTCTTTTCTTTTTCGAATTCACCGGGAGTGGCGCTTACGAAAACTTTCTGCCCTGTTCTTTCGTAGAATTCGTCGAATGTCAGAGGTCTGTTGTCATAAGCCGAGGGAAGACGGAATCCGAATTCAATCAGACTTTCTTTTCTCGCTTTGTCGCCCCCGTACATCGCTCTCACCTGCGGCAGAGTAACGTGAGATTCGTCAACAAAGAGGAGATAATCATCGGGAAAATAGTCAAGAAGCGTAAAAGGGGAGGAACCTGCAGGTCTGCCCGACATAATTCTTGAGTAGTTTTCGATGCCCTTGCAGAATCCTGTTTCGCGCAGCATCTCAATGTCATATTCGGTGCGCTGACGGATTCT
Organism: Acutalibacteraceae bacterium; assembly: GCA_045576955.1. GTDB lineage: Bacteria > Bacillota > Clostridia > Oscillospirales > Acutalibacteraceae > CAG-177. The sequence goes on from JAZNHM010000042.1 coordinate 3,223, forward strand.
CTGTGCTTCGAGAAGTTTGCCGTTTTCTTCAAAAAACTTAACTCTGTCAAGCATTTCTCCGTAAATCTGCGTTATTGAGCGTTCCATTTTTTCGGGTGCGATAACATAGTGTGATGCGGGATAAATCGCTGCGTGTGAAAGTACGCTTTTAACCTGACCTGTAAGTGCGTTTATTTCACTTATTCTGTCAATTTCGTCACCGAAAAACTCAACTCTTATTCCGTTTTCGTTTGAGTAAACGGGGAAGATTTCAACAACGTCGCCTCTTACACGGAATTTATTTCGGCTGAAGTCGATGTCGTTTCTTTCATACTGAATTGAAACAAGTTTTTCGATCAGTTCATCGCGGCTTTTCTCCATTCCTGTGCGCAGGGAAATAACCATACTGCGATAGTCAATAGGGTCACCGAGAGTGTATATGCACGAAACGCTGGCAACGATGATTACATCGCGTCTTTCTGAAAGAGCGGAGGTTGCGGAGTGGCGGAGTTTGTCGATTTCGTCATTGACGGCAGAGTCTTTTTCAATGTAAGTATCTGTTGTGGGAATATATGCTTCGGGCTGATAATAATCATAGTATGATACAAAATATTCAACGGCATTTTCAGGGAAAAATTCACGGAATTCTGAGCAAAGCTGGGCGGCAAGAGTCTTATTGTGGGCAAGAATGAGCGTGGGTCGGTTGACCTTCTCAATGATGTTAGCCATCGTGAAAGTCTTGCCCGAGCCGGTAACGCCCAGAAGCGTCTGCTCACCATATCCCTTGTTGAGACCGTCAACAAGCTGTGCTATCGCCTGAGGCTGATCGCCCATCGGCTTGAATTTTGAATGAAGCTTGAATTTATCCATAAATATTCTCCTGTAAAAACTATGAACAAATGTTCATTTAATTATATCATATTTATTTTTAAAAGTAAACTGTTATTTTTGATTTATTTTATCTTTATAACATTTTTCATAAACGGGTGTCATTATACGGCTTTGTTTGTTGACAATTTCTACAAAAGGTGATATTATATTTTAAAGATGTTGCGGCATATACATCTTCATTGAAACGGAGTGAATCAATTGAAAGGTATCATTCTTGCGGGCGGTTCCGGCACGAGGCTTTACCCTCTGACTATGGTGACAAGTAAGCAGCTTTTGCCCGTTTATGACAAACCTATGATATATTATCCCCTGTCAACGCTTATGCTTGCAGGTATCAGAGAAATTCTAATCATTTCAACCCCGACGGATACTCCCAAATTCCGTGAGCTTCTCGGCAATGGAAGGCAGTTCGGTCTTAATCTTTCATATGCGGTTCAGCAAAGTCCCGACGGCCTTGCCCAAGCATTTATAATCGGTGAAGAATTCATTGGCGATGATGATGTTGCAATGATTCTCGGCGATAACATTTTCTACGGCAACGGTCTGGGTCATATGCTCAGAAAAGCGGCGAAAAATAAAAACCGTGCAACCATTTTCGGCTATTATGTTGACAATCCGCAGGCGTTCGGTGTTGTTGAATTCGATGAAAAAGGAGTTCCTGTTTCCATTGAAGAAAAACCTGCAGTTCCCAAATCGAACTATGCGGTAACGGGTCTTTATTTCTATGATAACCGTGTTGTTGAATATGCAAAATCGCTCAAACCATCAAAAAGGGGAGAGCTTGAAATAACCGACATCAACCAGATGTATCTTCAGAACGGCGACCTTGATATCAAGCTTATGGGCAGAGGTTTCGCGTGGCTTGATACAGGTACGGTTGAAAATCTTATGGATGCGGCGAACTTTATCAGAACCGTTGAAAAGCTTCAGGGAATCAAGATTTCCGCGCCCGAAGAGATTGCATACAATATGCGCTGGATAAGCAGAGAAGCTTTGCTCCGTTCGGCTGAAAAATACGGCAAATCATCTTACGGTCAGCACCTCAGGTCTGTTGCCGAAGGTAAGATTCTTTATTCCACCAACAAACCCGGCGAAAGACCCTGTTGGGGCACGGAGGCACAAGATGAAACTGAATGAAACCGCAATCAGCGGAGTTTTTGAAGTCGAGCCTCAGGTTTTCGGTGATAACCGCGGTTGGTTTTGCGAAACATATTCTAAAAAAGAGTTTGAAAAAGCCGGCATAAAAGCCGACTTTGTTCAGGATAACCGTTCTTTTTCAGCAAAAAAAGGAACACTCAGAGGGTTGCATTGCCAAAAAAATCCTATGGCGCAGGCAAAGCTCGTTTCGTGCATCAAGGGCGCGATTCTCGATGTTGCGGTTGATATCAGAAAAGGCTCGCCGACTTATATGAAATGGGTTGCAGTTGAACTGAGCGCTGAAAACAAAAAAATGCTTTTTATTCCAAAAGGCTGCCTTCACGGTTTCGTTACTTTGACGGATGATGTTGAAATCGCATATAAGGTTGATGAATTTTATTCGCCGGAAAACGACAGAAGCATCCGTTTTGACGATGCCGAAATCGGCGTTGAATGGGGTGTAACAGACCCTGTCCTTTCCGAAAAAGATAAAAATGCGCCACTTCTCAAGGACAGCGACGTTGATTTTGAATTCTAAAAATTCCCAATAAAACAAAGAATAAAGCATCCGTTTTAACTCATAATAACTTCGAGAAAGTCATTAAGGAGTTGAAACGAATGCTTGATAAAATTTCACTTGCCCTCGTAATCGTCGGAGCTCTTAACTGGGGCAGCATAGGTCTGTTTCAGTTTGACCTTGTTGCCTGGATTTTCGGCGGTCAGG
>JAZNHM010000043.1:0-4431 GCA_045576955.1 Acutalibacteraceae bacterium
TGGCCACAACCTGGGCTCTTTGGGACCCCCAACAGCTCAACAGAAACAGTATGTGGCTTTGGGAAAAATGCATCAACTCCCTCGAAATGCTTACATTCCTCAATGTTGCATACCACGTATCGGGTGATGAAAAATACAGAAAAGAATTCCTCCGCCTCGCAATCGACGAGCATTACATTCTCAACGCTGCTCAGCATAAGAAAGATGACGGTCACACCTGTCACATCGACGACAACCTCGGTTTTCTTTGCACCGCAACTATTCTCCGCATAGAGAAAGACCCCGCAATCAGAAAATATCTGCTTATGGGTATGAGACATCATTGGGAATACGAAAAAACAGAGCGTTCGTTGCTCTACAACATCATTTACACCGCATTCACAGACGATGTTACAGGTATTGACAGCGCAATCAAAACACTCTATGAATATCCTCTTGATTTTGTCAACAGACCCCTCTTCAACTCATTAAGAAAAGATCTTGTTTACGATACAGAGCAGGAAAAATGGGGCGAAGCTCCTCAGCTCAAAGAAGCTCTTGACATTGATGCAAGAAATGTTCACAATTACGACACCAATCCCTTCCGTGCGGATGAAGGTCACGGCAGAAGCGCTTGCTCACCCACACCCTTCCTTCTTCCCTATTGGCTCGGAAGATATTACGGAGTTATTGAGGAATAATACGGTCCATAGTATAAAAACAAATCAGGCAACGGTTAAACGCCGTTGCCTGATTTGTTTTTATGCAGATATCTTTAATTTAAATGCACAATCATTTCGTTTGTTTCAAAAACTCTTCTGTTTGCTGTAAGCACTGCTTTTTCGGGAAGATGCAGAATAATTTCCGTGTTTTCGGGATATTCAAGATTTATCAAAGTTTTATCTGAATCCGTAACAATCTTAAGTTTTATTTCGCCCTTGATTGACGGTACGGTACAGGAAATATTCTTATGTAAATCATACTGCGGTTTGATTTCTGTTTTCACATAACCAGCGGTAATTGGTTTTATACCCGCAATATGCTTACTCAATATAACAAGCGGACCGCCAGACCATGCGTGATTTGATGTGCCGTCTTTCTTTATCCAGTTTTCCCACAAGGTTGAATAATCCTCGTCAATCATTTCACGGTATCTTTCGCACATTCTTTGCTCCGCAAGAGAATATTCACCCATTTTGCAAAGAGATCCAAGAACATAATACTCCATATAGGGACTTGCATTTCTTACATTCATAAAAATCTTTGACATTTTACCGTAGTTTTCTTTTGGGCAGATTCCTGACAGTACGGCAACCGCGTTGCCTCTGTCATCATACTCTTTATTTCCTGCACTTCTGTACCCTTCGCCCGTCCACAAAGACTGATAGGCTACATAAAGAGATTTCATTCTGCCACAAAACTCTTTAACGGTGTTTTCATCACCAAGAAGCTCTGCCATATTCTTAACAGTCGACAAAGCATAGTAATACCATGCATTTTCAAGGGGTTCAACATCAATTTTGCTGCCCCAATCCTGCCAGTCCCACGAACCTTCTCTGTGCACAACAAGTCCGTTTTCCTGCATATTCCAAAGATTGAGATAATCAACCGATGCAGCATAAACAGATTTTACAAACTCCAGGTCGCCCGTATACATATAGTAAGACCAGAACCCGACTACGCCCGCAAGCTGCTGACACGGAAGTTCAAAATAATCGTTTTTTATCGGCACAACAGTCTGAAGCGCCTTTGTTTCGGGGTCAATATACGAAAGCATTGTGCTGACGCCTTTTCTGTAAAGATGATACGAAGAAGGATCAAGGCTGTATACGGTCAGCATCATTTCATTGGTAACATCGCCCCACCACTGCGCTCTTTCTCTGTCAGGGCAATCCATAAAATTATCCCTCATTGTTACATAAAGAGTGCGCAATGACTTCTGCCAAAGAATATTCAAATCATTATTTTCACAACTGAAACCGCCGCAGAATTCGGTGTTATATCCGCTTTCTCTGTATTTGAGGCTTATGATTTTTACACCCGACGGAATTTCATAGGTTATCTGTTCGCCATTGAACCACGCTGGAGACTCAAAAGACTGAATACCGTTTTTAGTTATGTATGTGCTGTGGATTGAACCCGTATAAGTGTTTTCGGTTGTAATAACAATTTTCTTGCCCGCTTTTGCTTCAACCTCAAGATAAGGAGTAAGCTGAGCATTATAAGGAACTTTCATGGTGATTTTTTTCTTTGTCAGAAAACTCTTTCCTTCACAATCCTTGCTGTTTTCGTAATCTTTCAGACCGAAATCCTTAAACATCGGTATCTCTCTGTTATATATTTCGCCCCAACAACCTTCACCGCCGATAGCATATTCCGACGCCTCAGACCAATCAGAGAAATCATAACCGAGCTTATTCCAATCGGTTATTTCATCACGTGAATCATAGTAAACATTGCTTTCAGGAAGTCTGTAATTAGGCTGCATTTTGCCAATATCAATTTTAAACGCAGGATTTTTCAACACTCTCCAGCTATTATCGGAAAGGATTGAGACATCACCGTTTTCCGCTTCAAAAAGCAGACCGCCCTGACCGGAATCTGAGCTTGAATAACTCGCTTCATTACCCCAATACCATACAAGCACACTGATAAGATTTTCGCCCGGAACAAGGAATTCCGAAATGTCAACCTCATCATAATAACAGCCTGTCGGTGTCGGTCCTCTTTTGAGACCGCCTTCACGGACAACGCAGTTTCCGTTTATGTAAAGCCAATATTTGTTTTCTGCCGCAATCTTTGCTTTGAGTTCATTTACAGATTCTGCAATATTTATTGTTTTATTAAAGCATAGCCACACATTTTTGCTTGATTTTTCTTCATCAAGCCATATCCACTTTGCTTTCCAATCATTTTTCACGGTTCTTTTATAATCCATATTTCCGCACCACCTATCACTTTTATTTTATTACAACTAAATATAAAATGCAAGTTCACCGCGGTTTGAAACACCGGTTTTTTCTTTTGCTGAATCAATAATGTTTTTAACGGCATTTTCTGTTATATTGAATCGGTTCGCAATCTGTTTGTCGTTAAGTCCGAACACCGCAAGACGAGCAACTTCTCTTTCACGGATTGTCAGTGATGTTGAAACCGTTCTTTCAAGCACGGCATTATGAATGGTTGTCCATCCCGTCTGCATACGCTTGTAAAGTTCCTTGACTTTTTTGAAAGCTTGAGGATCAATGGCGGAAAGACGTTCATCAAGAATACCGCCAAGTTGCCTGCGATGTTCAACCAGTGGTCCGTAAAGACCATCCTCAAGACAATCCGAAATCGCCTTATCCAAATGAAAAATCGCCCTATCGGTATTACCGACCTGATGACAGGCAATCGCACACATCAGGCGAAGATAAATCTCAACAAGAATAACCTTATCGGCAACAGCATCTGCAATCATAGGCTCAACAACATAAGGTATGCATCTCATGAGAGACAGCCCTCTCAAATCAGGATACTTCATCTCGCCCGAAGCAAGCTGCTGAGCAGATACTATAAGATGTTTTACATAATATATTTTAGCGGCATAATGTGCATCAACAGGAAGATTTTCAAAGCATCCGCTTTTGAACCACTTGGGAAAATCCTGCGTTGAACGGATTGCACTGTCGATAACGCCGAGAGAAAGAGCGATGATATCACGGTCGGTGTTGCTTTTTGCGTGTGCCTCGCAGATATGTTTTCTCGCAAGCTGCCACATATTAATGTCACCCGCCCACAACGCACACTGGGCAAGAAGCATACCGCCCGCAAGAACAGCATAGAAGCTCGAGTGTTTTTCGAGAAAATACTTTGCATATCTGTAAACCTTATCAATTTCTCCGCGGTTGTAAGCAATTCCGGCAGCAAAAAGTGCCTGAGCTTCAGGATTGGTCGAAAGAGAAAGTATGCATCTGTCGGCAGTACCCGCTTCGGGATATAAATCGGTCATATAAAGGAAAGGACACTTTCTCGGCATAGGAACATCCTTTTCAGCATCGTCTCTTGCCGCCTTTTTTCTGCCGTCAATAGGTCGGACTGCGTCCGCAGGAATAAGCCAGTTGGTTCCAATCCTCTGAGCACCCGGAATTTTGCCCTGTCTGCAATAATCCTGAACCCTTCTGACAGAGACATTCCATTTTTCTGCAGTCTGTTGCACAGTCAGTTTATTCATATTTACCTCCAAAGTGCTGAATATCCGTCGTTCTTACGCTGTTTGTACCATCATTATACATCGTTTAGACGACAAATGCAAGCGTTTTTCACCAAAAAGCGCAATAATATCAACGATTTTTGCTAACATTTATTCACAGAATACAGATTTTATGCATTACATCTTTTAATATATAATGTGATATACAAAACCAATGAATAAAATGCTGATTTTCCGATTTTTCAGCAATTTTTTGTGCA
>JAZNHM010000044.1:0-5569 GCA_045576955.1 Acutalibacteraceae bacterium
GACCTCCTTGATGTTTTAGTTGTGTGGTCGGCAAACCACTTCTACTATATCAAGGAGCTTTTTTCTTGTCTACGGTTCCCCTCGCTAAAAGCTTTTTTATCCCCCTGGCACAGCCAGGGGTTAACTTTGTTGCAAACAAAAACAAAGAAGCTGCCCGGACGTGAACCGTCCCAAATTGTACGGACCTGTTCAGACGACGAGCAGCTTCTTTTTCACTTTGTTAAATATCTATTATCTCAAGTTCAACAAGTTTATCGATAAATTCCTTTGTATCGGCGAGTGCTTGTTCTTCGGTTACATCGTATTCATCATACAGCTTTTGGGTAAGTTCCTGCACGGAATTGCATTCGGGAAGCTGACTCCACAAAAAACCTGCTGATTCGGTAAGCATAAAAAATCCGTTGTGGTCTTTAAGTGCGTTGCCGACGGGAACAAGAATCATATCCGTGCCTATTTTACGAAGAACCATTTCTTTTTTAATTGTCATTATCACAAACACTCCTTTCTGCAAGAGTGAAAATACGCTTTGTCATACGGCAGATATACTGCGGGGTTTTGCTGAAATCGCCCGTTTCCGCCTTGCACATTGCCGCACACACATTACAGATTCCCGCATATTTGCAGGAAAGACATTCCTCGGGCAGTCTTATCTGCTCTGTTTTTGATTTTATATCCTGCCAGGCTTTTTCAAAACCGTCCTCGAGCGGTCTGCTGTCAGGCTCGGGCATCATTCCGCAAGGTCGCATTATGCCGTCTGCTGTTATCCAGAAAGACGCTCTGCCCGCTCTGCAACGGACTTTGTTATCTTCAGGGCCTTTGGGAAGCAGGAGCAGTTTTTTTGCTCTTTCAAGAAAATATTCCTTATCGAAACGGTATTCATCGATAAGCGCGATATATTCAGCTGCCGTTTCGGGAGAAAAACGCGAATCTTTATTTCCGCTGTCCAGTCTGACAGAGGGATAGGTGTAAGTGGTAGGTTTAAACTGGATACCCATATCCTTTGACATATCCGCAATCTTTTTGTAATCGGATATATTATCAGGAGTAAAAACCGTGTTGAACTTAATTGATATTCCAAGCTCTTTCATCCGTTTAACCGAACTCATTACCTTATCAAACGCTTCGTTGCCGCAAAGTTTTCTGTATGCGATATTATCCGCACCGTAGAGCGAAATATTGATGCGGGTCGGAGGTAATTCTTCAAAGAGCTTTGCATATCTTTCAAGCAAACTTCCGTTTGTGTTTATCGAAATAAGAAATCCCATTTTTGCAAGAGCTGTGTAAATCTCTTCAAAATCATCACGAATCAAAGGCTCGCCGCCTGTCAGAAGCAGAAAGACCGTACCTGCATCTTTTGCCTGCTGCGCAAGATTCAGCCAGTCCTCCGCCGACAACGGGTCTGTTTTCTGCTTGCAATCGTGAACATAACACATCTCACAACTGAAATTGCACCGCTGTGTAAGTTCAAAAGTGCCTGAAACAGGTATGCCCTCACGGGCACCTTTGTCATGAAGATATTTTACCATTAAAGGCTCTGCAAAATCGGGCATAATACTCTCTCCAGATACCTGACTGCGCTTTCATCCGCAAGGCAGGCATATTCATACACGGGCACTTTTTCGCTTAACTTCTGAACGAAATCAATCAGTCTGCCCGTATCATCCCGTGAATAAGGCACAGGATAGCAGTTTTTATAAAGATTATAAAAAGATTCGGGTGAAATGAGTCTGTTCGCAATGTTACAATCGGATTGCTGAAGACTTATCACCGCTTTGACGGGAAACACTTTGTTAATGCAATCTTTTGATGAGCCCGAAAAAGGCATTCCCGACGCATAAAAGACTCCGTCTTTTTCAAAAATCATTGTTTTGTCACCGTTGATAACAACGGCATCGGCATATTCTCTCCAAAGATTCGCTTGGGTTGACTTGCCTATCGAACAAGGACCAATGAAAAGGATTGCACCGCCGTTTTTCTCAACAAACGACGAATGAAGCACACAACCGTTGCTTTCGGCAATAAGATCCTCAATACCGATAAGAGAAAACACAACATCCGGGCGTATCATCTCACGGTATTTTTTGTCAATTATTATTTCAATGTTTTTGTTTTCGACAATACGGCAGGCATAGTATTCATGCTCATTGTCGTGAGCTTTATAGCAACAACGCAAAACACCGTTTTCATAATCGCAGACTCTGTCCTGTGAAACAAAATAGGGATTTTCGATTTTCTGCGGAAGGTCAGATGAAAATTCTATGTTCACTCTGTAATCAATCTGCTCACCGTCATACGAAAACAATGAATACGGCTCTGCGTCTTCAAAATCCGCCTGTGATTTCACCTCTACCGTAAAATTGCCGATTTTATATTTTTTTATCATCATAATAAATCAGTAAATACAATCTGACAGTTGTTTTCATTAATATCCGGTGTTTTGACAAAAGTCTGCGAGCCTTCTTTGAGGGCATCCACGCGGATTTTATATGTCACACTGCCGTTAATCACATCGTCCTTTTTATCTTTATAATAAATATATATATCGGATTCTATGTCCTCGCCTGAAATATTCTTTACCGATATCGAACCGTCCATAACCTGCACTTCGATTTTATCATCGTTCATAGCAGGCGGATTTTCAAAAATAACTTTGTTTTCTGTTTGCCACGCCGTATACACTTCGTAAGGGTCGCATCCGACTGATTCATTGCAAAGAAGAACAGCCTTTGTGCCTTTCAATAAAGCGGATACATTAAATGTCAGCGTGCCGTTTTTTGTTTTTACGGTAAGCAGAGCGTATTCGACATCATCATCGGATACATTCTCTGCAACAACCGCAAGTCTTCCGTAATACTCATCGATTTCAATGATTTTAAGCCAGCTGTCAACAGTAACACCGAGCTGTGCGTTTTCAAATGTAACGGCTGTTGAATCGTTCTGCAAATCTTTTTTATCAGAAAAATGTTTCAGCAACGCAACAACAGACAACAAAACTGCAATCAGAAGTATCAGCCCGATTGCAATATATCTTTTCTTCATAAAAACACCTGTTTTTCGCGAAACGGAGTTCGCTTTATGCGCAGAACTCCGTTTCATTTTCAATTTAATTACGATGAGAAAACACTGCTGTTAGCGAGAGGTATGTCGTAGCATATTGTGTCATTCTGACTGGGAATATACATACAGTTTGCGTAGTTGGAAAACAATGTCCAACCCGATTCTTCGTCAATGACAGGACATACATAGTCTGCGTTAACTGTGCCGAGAAGTGTGCATCCGGAAGATACATTTGCTGACATAGCAAGACTTTCAAATGTGATTATGGGTTTGTTATATGCTTTTTTCAAATTTAAAAGTACCTCCTTATCAGCGTTATATTGTAATTCCGAGCATTGCAAAAATCATTTTAAAAAGATCTGCTAATTTGTAGAAAATCGCTATCATAAGATAACGTGTTGAATCGTAAGCGGGGTCGTCATAATCGATTACCGAATCAGAACCTGGTCTGTTGCTGCCGCCTGATGACGGATTCTTGATAACCACGCTTACGGTCACAGACTTGGATTCATCTGTGTAACCGTTATCATAAGCACCGGAAACGATATAGACAAGTTCGCCGGTTCTGCTTGTTGAAATATTCACGGTCCATTCAAGAGCATCTTCACCTTCAATTTCGGAAGCTGTGCATTCAACAGTATTCGGATTTATCGTCTTGCCGTTTCCGTCGGTGATAACCAACGAATCAACTTCTGAAGAAGTCTTGAATTTCATTGTTATTACGCTGTCACCATTAGAATCGGTAACAACTTCGGGATCCTGAATCAACTCGATACCAAGCTCTGCCTTTCTCATTCTCATAAGAGAATATGCCGCTGCCTGGGTGTCGGTTGTTGATGAAAGAGTGAACACTTCATTTTCAATGGGAGTGGGAATACGGAAATATCCCTTGCCGCCGTACTGTGAAAATGTCCATTTCATATTGGTGATTGAAAGAACACTGCCTTCTTTACCCGTATTCTGCACAACGACTGTTCCCGTTGTGTAGTAATAGTTACCGTCACTGCCCTCAACCTGTCTCCAGGTAAGCTTTGCATCATTGGGCAATATGGTGTTCAGCGAATAGTAAATATCCGTTGCCGTTTCAATCTTGATATCCGTAGCTTTCGTTGCATATGAAATGGTAAGCTCCGGTTCACCGCAAGCGAGCTTTGCACCGAGCTGAACGTCGGTAGGAACGGAGGTTGCCCAGATTTCAAACGCAACAGCCTGATCCTTTGCAAGATACAGTTCGTTGTTGGGACCTGCGTTTTTATATGTTTCGATATCATTATCGAGCGCCGCAATACCGTCGATAAAGATAATGCCCTGGGTGTCGGTTTCCGACAGGGAATCCGCACCGATAAGCATATCTTTAAGCTCAAGATAGCTCGGATAAAGCTCATCGTCAGTTGCATATGCTTTCTTTACGTCTTTATCCTTGATATCGTCATCGATTCCTGCGGGCGAATAAATCTTGATTGCATCAAGATAAACTCTGTAGTAATTTGTGCCGTCATCCGCAACGGATGAATGACCGAAACCGCTTGTGAATGTGGGAGTAATAACAACGCTGTAATGACCGTATTCAAGGTCTGTTATTTTGATTACGGGAATCTGGTAAAGCGTTTCTTTTGTTCCTTCTTCAGCAACAATCCAGCCGTAAGCATATGCATAAGCGGGATTTTCACTTTCTGTTTCAACAACATCACCGTTCGCATCGTAATAATGAGCAACATCGGTCACATCGCCTTTTTCGTCGTAATACATCGTTTTCGATGTGTAAGTGCCGTTTTCGGCTCTGTACATAGGCGATGATGAAGGTGTGAGTGAAAGTATGCCGTTTTCATCCGCATAAACTCTGCCGTAATTGTAGCCGTAGAATGTGTCAACAACAGTACGGGCAATTATTGTATTTGTTTCGGCATCCTTGATGTCAACGCTGAATGCACCCGTGGTGCAGTCGGTGATGCTTATCAGGTCAAAGCCCGTGCCTGTGAAATCAAATTCAACAGTAGGCCACGCCGCGCCTGTGCCGCCGCTGAACTTCTTGTTGGGGTTATTCTTTGTGCTTACATCAACGTAGCGGATTGAATCGCCACTGTACTCGGCAAATGAAAGATAGTTGGATTCATAACCGTAGGGATTTGCCTCACTGTCGGTAAGATCGGCAGTCTGCTTGAGAGTTGTGGGCTGCTTACCGTCTGTCAACCATTCGCCGTATTTGTTTGCGGTGTTATCGTATCCTGCGGGTACTTTACCGTTGGTGTAAGTTATTGTTTCAAACGTGTCTTCGTAATAAATTGCCGTTGCGGGAATGAATGTTGTTTTTTCAACCTGATAATAAACAACTTCTTCAGCGTAAGTCGGGTCACCAGTGATTTTTGCAACAACATAGTAGCTTTCCGACTTGCTCATATTCATTGATTTCGGAGTATAAGTGGTATTACCCTCCTTGTCAATAGTACAGATGCCGTATTTCATTCCCTCGATGGTGTAAGTAACATCATCTTCAAAAGGAAGGATAATCTGA
>JAZNHM010000045.1:0-2953 GCA_045576955.1 Acutalibacteraceae bacterium
AACAACAACTTTATCATTTATATCGCCAAGCTCAACAAGAGCTTTACCGTAAGCATCACGGGTTGCGGTTTTAATTACATCAGCCATTTTATCCACCGTTCCTTTCCTTATGCTTCAAGCTCTGCAAGAGCCTGAGTAAGTTCGCTCATAGCCTGCTCATACTGCTCTGCATTAGGCGCAGTGCCGTGCCATGAAACCTGGTCTTCCATAAACGAAACGCCCTTACCCTTAACGCTGTTTGCAACGATAACCGAGGGCTTACCCTTGAATTCTGCAGCCGCATTGAATGCCGCATCGATTTCATCAAAGCTGTGAGCACAGATTTCGATTACATTCCAGCCAAACGACTTGAATTTCTCTGCAATGGGATAAGGTGAGTTAACCTCTGAAATCTTACCGTCAATCTGGAGACCGTTGTTATCAACAACAGCAACAAGATTATCAAGACCCTTTGCTGAAGCGAACATTGCTGCTTCCCATACCTGACCTTCCTGAATTTCACCGTCACCAAGAACAGTATAAACTCTGTAAGATTTGTTGCCGAGCTTTGCTGCAAGTGCCATACCGCAAGCTGTTGAGATACCCTGACCGAGTGAGCCTGTGCACATATCAACGCCGGGAGTATACTTCATGCTGGGGTGACCCTGAAGCATTGAGTCAGCCTTTCTGAGAGTCTTGAGATTTTCAGCAGGGAAGAAACCTTTGAGAGCGAGAACGGAATAGAGTGCAGGAGCTGCGTGACCCTTTGAAAGAACAAATCTGTCTCTGTCTTCCATCTGAGGATTCTGAGGGTCAACATTCATATGGTTGAAGTAAAGATAGGTAACAATATCAACGCATGAAAGTGAGCCGCCGGGATGACCCGACTTAGCATTGAAAACACCCTCAATAATACCCATTCTTGCTTTACAAGCTTTGATTTTTAACTGCTTTCTGATAGCTGCATCCATAGCAGATACCTCCTGTATATTAAATTTACATTTTTTCGTTTTTATTTATTTTCGATATATTCAAGGAAATCGGCAACCGCACCTTTATTGCAATGGCAGGCAACAAATTCTGAAATCTCTTTGAGTTCATCAGGTGCCTGACCGCAGCAAGCGGGAACTCCAACACATTTAAGCATATCAAAATCATTGAAATAGTCGCCGATTGCACCCGTATGCGACTTATCAATTCCGAGAATTTCGGCAAGCTTGAGCACCGCCGTGCCCTTATGGGTATCGCGTGCAAGAATCTCAAAGCTGCAAATTGATGATGACATAAGAGTAAGGTCGGGGTCTTGCATAGAAGTGAAATGCTTTTTAACCCTTGAAATACTTATAGGATCGCCCGAAAAAATAACCTTTCCCCAATTTTTTTTTGGAACGTCATCAATATTTCTGATATGTTTATGATCGAGATTATCGGCTGAAACAAAAAGCTTGCCAAACCATCCCGCTCCGGTGATATATATTATATCCTTCGCAACAACAATTACATCAACCGTACGGAATTTCTTTGCCGCTTCAACAGCAAGTCTCATCCCCTCGTCACTCATTGCACTGAAATATATCATTTCATTCTTTTTGAAATCATATAAACCTGCACCGTTCATAACAACGGCAGGCGTATCGGCAATCGGTAAACGTCTGAAATGCTTTTCCATCGACTGCGGATTTCTGCCTGATGCGAGGGTGAACTTTCCGCCCATTGAAACAAATCTGTTGATGGCTTTTTCGTTTCTTTCGGGCAATCTGCGAAGCTTATTATTAAGCGTTCCGTCAATATCCGAGGCAATAAGCCAGTTTGAAAGTGATTTTTTATTATCCATTATTTTTTTAATCTCCCAATAAAACCGGTAAAATAATCGGGCAGCGGTGCTTCGAGTCTGATATTTTCACCCGTTGTCGGATGAACAAATCCCAAAACACCTGCGTGAAGACACTGACCGTTAAGCGAAGCAACTCCGTTTTTCGGCCCGTATACCGGATCACCTGCAACGGGATGACCGAGATAAGCCATGTGAACTCTTATCTGATGAGTTCTGCCCGTTTCAAGCTTCAACGCGACAAAAGAAAAATCTTTATATTCCTCAAGAACTTTGTAATGCGTTACTGCATTTTTTGAATTCTGATTTATTACACACATTTTTTTGCGGTCATTCGGGCTTCTGCCGATAGGTGCATCAACAGTCCCCTCCTGCTCTTTCAGATGACCGTGGATAACCGCACGGTACTCCCTGTCGAGCGAATGAACGCTTATCTGCTGCGATAGAGAAATGTGAGCATTGTCATTTTTGGCAACAAGCAAGAGGCCACTTGTATCCTTGTCAATTCTGTGAACTATTCCCGGACGGATAACGCCGTTTATTCCTGAAAGATTGCCTTTGCAATGCCAAAGAAGAGCATTGACGAGAGTTGATTCATAATTACCCGGCGCTGGATGAACAACCATACCGCGAGGCTTGTTCACAACAAGCAGGTCACTGTCTTCATAAACAATATCAAGAGGAATGTTTTCGGGTTCAAGTGAAATCTCTTTCGGTTCGGGAACGGTAAATTCAATAACGTTTCCACTTTTGGGTTTGAAGCTTTTTGATACCTCTTTACCGTTACAGAGGACAAGTCCTGCCGAAAAAAGATTCTGAACAAAAGAACGTGAATAATCACACAGAACATCGGAAAGTATTCTGTCGAGCCTGCTGCCGCCGCAATCGTCATCAATCACAACCGAAACAGGCTCATTGTATTCAATTGAATTAATAGGTTCAATCATCTGACTCAGCCTTTTTCTTTCGCTCTTTTATTATTTCATAGATTTCAAATCCGATAAGCATAAATGCACCGACTGTTATACAGCAATCCGCAAAATTGAACACCGCAAAATCAATGAACAGCGGTTCAATAAAATCAACAACATATCCGTAAGCAATTCTGTCGATAAGATTACCGAGTCCTCCCGCAAAAACAAG
>JAZNHM010000046.1:0-10370 GCA_045576955.1 Acutalibacteraceae bacterium
GCAAACGCAACAACAAAACCAAAAGCCGTGTTCTTGCTGAACTTCTCACCTTTTATGAAAAAGTGAGCAAGTATTGCAGTTATAATAGGAGCACTTGCAACGATAATGCTGACATTTGAGGCAAGGGTATATTTCAATGCGGTGTTTTCGGTTATAAAATAAAGCGTGCATCCGAAAATTCCCATTGCAAGAAAAAGCAATTCATCCTTGAGCTTTGTTTTTTCGGCTTTTGGCCGTATCAGCCAAAGGACAACATACGCAATTGCAAATCTGCAAAGCATAATCTGAACGGGTGTGAATTCCGAAAACAGCATTTTGGTTGTAATAAAAGTGCTTCCCCAAACAATTATGGTTACAAGCGCAAATATATGACCGAGAGCTTTTTTATCGGATAATTTCATATCAGACATTGAAACGAAAGAGAACAACGTCGCCGTCCTTCATAACATATTCCTTGCCTTCGCTTCTGACAAGGCCCTTTTCTTTTGCTGCGGCAATTGAGCCGAGCTCAATAAGATCCTCATAAGCAATAACTTCAGCACGGATAAATCCGCGTTCGAAGTCACTATGAATTTTACCCGCTGCCTGGGGTGCCTTTGTGCCTTTGGTGATGGTCCATGCCCTGACTTCGGGCTGACCTGCAGTAAGATAAGAAATAAGTCCGAGAAGGGCATAGCTCTTTTTAACAAGAAGATCAAGACCGCCCGACTCTACGCCGAGTTCCTCAAGGAACATTTCTTTTTCGTCCTTTTCGAGCGATGCGATCTGTGCTTCAAGCTCCGCACAGATGGGAAGAACTTCACTGCCCTCACCCTCAGCAATTGCGCAGACCTTTTTATAGTGCGAGTTATTATCGAGTCCGCCCGCGAAGTCGCTTTCGCTCATATTACAAGCATAGATAACGGGTTTAGCGGTAAGAAGAGCAATTTCAGAAAGCCAGGCTTTTTCGTTTTCGTCGCACTCAAGGTTTCTCGCAGGAATATTGTCTTCAAGACTCTGCTGAAGCTTTTTAAGAAATTCAAGCTCTGAAGCAAGGTTCTTATCGCCCTTCATCGCCTTTGTTACTCTGTCTATTCTGCGTTCAACCATTTCAATATCCGAAAGAATGAGTTCAAGGTTGATGGTTTCAATGTCTCTTTCAGGGTCGATGGTTGCATCAACGTGAACGATATCGTCATCCTCAAAACAACGGACAACGTGGATAACCGCATCAACCTCACGGATGTGAGAAAGGAATTTGTTGCCGAGACCTTCGCCCTTTGATGCACCTCTTACGAGACCTGCAATATCAACAAATTCAATGAATGCGGGAGTTATTTTCACCGGATTGTAAAGCTCTGCAAGCTTATCAAGTCTTTCATCGGGAACATTAACAACGCCGACATTGGGTTCGATTGTACAGAAAGCGTAGTTTGCCGACTGTGCACCTGCGTTTGTTATTGCATTAAAAAGTGTACTTTTGCCTACGTTGGGCAGACCGACTATGCCGAGTTTCATATATTTTCATTCTCCTTGATTTTTACTTATTCTGTGATTATAACACATAGTCAGATTTTTAACAAGTAAATTAGTAAATTTTTTATTATAACCAAAAGCACCCCGGAATGCACATACGGCCTGCAGAGGTTATTTTTTAACTTAATCACGGCATAGAGCTATGATAAACGATTAATCATATCGAGGTGCTCTGTATATAAGCGCTCAACATCGGTATTAACCTTGGAAAAACCGCCTTGAAGTGACATATGATCACCTTGATAAACAGGCATTATATTCCACACACCTGCAGTAATATTATCCTTATCAAAATCCTTTGACGGAGCATCCGAGGGTGCTTTTGATGACACGGTATTTACAAGCCCGTCGTTTTCAAACCAGCTTTTATCAACAACATAGCCGCCCGAGGTTGTTCCTTTGAGCACACCTATTTCATTCGCACTGCTCTGAAAAAGAATTTCCATTCTGTCTTTATCTGCTCTGTATGTACCATCGCTGTTTTCGGTTGTTGCCGTGCAGGAAATAGAGAAATAATAAGTATTTTTATCAGTAACCATATTCTTGTTGATTTCCATTGCATGGTCAATAAACATATCGTATGCAGCAGTGTCGGTATTATCGGGCATTGAATTTTCAAGACCGTAAGCCGTTGTGCCGTTATGGGGAGCTGCAAGTGATGTTAATGAATAAATCCAGTCCGCTTTATCTCCCGTAAACAACGGTGAAACTTCATCTGCAGAGGTTGAATTAATTTCTGCTTCATCCCCCTTTGCCATAAGGGTTGCAAAAACACGGATAGTAGCTCCGCCAAATGAATGACCGAGAAGATTTATTTTGTTTTCGGAATCCCATTTCTCAATCAAAGCTTTTCCTGTGAAATCCTTGCCGTATCTCTCGTGACCGCAGCGCTCACTATGAGCTTTACCGTAGTCAACAACAGTACCCGTAAGCTGAGCATAAAGCTCGCAGGCTCTGTCCCACGCACTTGCCGTGCCTGAAACTGATGCACCGTAACAGTCATAGCCTTTATCATCGAGTTTTCCGAGTAATTCACCACCGAACATTCCCCAATAGGGCATCAGCTTATATTGAGCATCATACTCTCCCCAGCCCATCAGACCGTGAACAAAAACATAAGGGTAATTTGTGTTCCACTGTTCTTTATCAGGATTTTCAACTTTTCCGGGGAAAAATAACGAAAATATGCTCATTATTATCGCCAGAGGTATTGAAACTATTTTTGCCATTTTATTTTCTCCTTCTATCAATATCCGAAATACTGCACGCAATACTGTTCAACAGTATTTATATATTCCATTTCACACAACGGATCAAGACCGAGACCGTGATTGGAGAGCGGGTAAAGAATGTAGTTATGAACTGCACCCGCATCCTCAAAAGCAGCTTTTATTCTTTCAGCGTTACCTGAGGGAACAATCATATCCGTACCACCGTAAGCAAGTATTGACGGAACAGTATCTTTTGTTACATAAGCTGTCGGAGAAACAAGTTTTATAACTTCTTCTGCTTCTCCGTTAGCAATCATTTCATCCGTAATTTCGATTCCCGAGAGCATACCGGCAAGACTTGTGCTGCCCCATACCTCTGAATGAAAATCAGAGGGCCCGACCTGATTAGCAGTAAACACAAGTTCAATTGACGATACATCCGCCCTTGAAAATCCGTAAAGCATCGAAAGATGTGCTCCTGCAGAATAACCGGAAACGGCAAGCTTTGTGATATTAAGCTCCTTTTCATCGGAAAAAGCCTTGATTTTATCAATCGCTTTGCCGATTTCATCACACATCGTAAGAGCAGTCACCTTGCCGAAAAGACCGTCCGCATAGAGGGTGTAATTCATCGTTGCGGTGATATAACCTTTCTTTGCAAATCTTTCACATTTTTCAGCCATATCTTCTTTGTTGCCACCCGTCCAAGAACCGCCGTGAATATAGAGAATAACGCCGTTATGTTCATTATCGTATGCAGATTCGGGAACATAGATATCCATAATATTTCTTTCAGCATCACCGTATGCAAGATTTTTGAACACATCATATTCTTCAAACGATAAGCCACCGATAAAGGTTGTGAAAACGCTGAAAGAAGATAGGATAACCGCAATTATCCTCTGTAAAATCTGTAACATTTTTCTCTCTCCCTTTAAATTTATAATTACAGAATAAACCTGAATGCATAAATAACGATATTAAGAATATTATTGAAAACAAATCTGACAAAAGTGAAAACATACGGGAATTCAAAATCCCAGTCATCAAGAGTATCAAGTGTACCGATGAGAGATGAATCATAAGTTATTTCGGGATTCTTGAATGCCTTTGTTTCCATTTTCATTATACAGAGGTTCTTGCAAGCCTCACGCATTGCGTTTCCGAAACCGATAGGGTCTTTTGCGTATGCGAGCTTTACGGCTGCCTTGTGTTGAAGCACCTGTAGCGACCACATACCGGTAAGAATCGTATCGTTGCCGTTATAAACCGCAAGCACGGGGCTCATATAACCGCCGCCTGTGAAGTTTGAAGAATAGTCAGAAACAACGAAACCTTCAAATCCCCATTCTTCACGGAGAAGGTCTTTGAGAAGTGCAGAGCTTGAACCGCACCATTTTGTGCCAATACGGTTATATGCGGACATTATTCCCTTGGGCTGTGCTTCCTTTACGGAAATTTCAAATGCTTTGAGATAAATTTCACGCATCGCCTGCTCATCACACCATGTGAATATGCCGTTTCTGTGGGATTCCTGATCATTGAGAGCAAAGTGCTTTATCGTTGTAACAAGGCTTTCGGAATTTGCGCCTTTAATAATTTCTGCCGCCATAATTCCCGAGATTAACGGATCTTCGGAGAAATATTCAAAATTTCTGCCGCCGCGGGGGTTCCTGTGGATATTAGCGCCGGGGGCATACCAAGTATCTGTGCCCATATCTGCAGCTTCCTTGCCTGCACCCTTACCCATTTCGTAAGCAAGTTCAATATTCCATGTGCAACCGATTGCAGTTGCGCAAGGGTACGCCGTGCCGCTGTCGGTATAAACAAGACCGTTTCTTCCCTTGACACTTGAAGGTCCGTCGTTATCCATTGTGTGAGGGATTCCGAGACGCTCAATGCCATGAGTTTCATAACCGCCGTTGATAACAAGCATTGTCATTTCGTCAAGCGTAAGCTGGTCAAGGAACGCATCCCAGAGAGTTTCATCCTCGGCAACATCCTGCAGGGTTATGGTTTCATCATATTTAACACCCATTTTCGGAACTTCGCCCTCTGTTACGGGTTCGGGAACCTTGTCAACATCGATGAGATAGTCGTCCTTGTTGAGTTCACGAAGCTTGGGATATGTACCGTTAACATCAGCTCTTGACATTATTTCATATCCACTGTAAACATCTTCAAAAAGGTTTTCAATTTCCGTTCCCGTAGCGGAATCATTTTTCATTATCTTTGTTTCTGCAACTTCATAATCATATGATGCAATATGGTTTCTGACATCATTTGCAACAATTATTTTATATGTACCCTTTTCAAGCACCCATGCTTCATTGGTTTTGTAGTCATAGGATGCCATATCATCCGTTTTGAACTTGATCGTTAGAGTTTCGCTTTCATCCGGATTGAGAAGTTTTGTTTTGGCAAAACCGCCGAGGCAGATTGCACTCTTTTCAATACCGCCCTCTGTGTAAGGCGCGCTGTAATAAAGCTGAACAACCTCTTTGCCTGCTTTGTCACCCGTATTTTCAACCCTGACTTTTACAGTTATTTCATCGGAATCAAAATCGGTTGAAACAACTTTTTTATCAAAAGTTGTATATGAAAGACCATAACCGAAAGGATACTGAACCTTATCCTTTGCAAATGTTTCAAAGTATCTGTAGCCGACATAAATGCCTTCATAATATTCAACAAAATGCTCGCCGCCGTTATATTCATTGCTTCCAAAACATTCACTTGAAGGATGGTCTTCGATTTTATAAGAGATTGTATCGGTAAGTCTGCCCGATGGATTCACTTTGCCGTCAAGCATACGGGGCACAGCTGTCATACCGAATTCACCGGGAATCCATATAATCGCCGCCGCTTTTATGCTTTCGTATTCATCAATCCAGCCCATTTCCATAACGTTGCCTATATTGAAAAGTACAACAACATTTTCAAATGCCGATGTTACCTTTTCAATCATCGCTTTTTCGTCATCGGAAATGCTGAGTGTTTCAACCGTATGGTCTGTACCTTCCGCACTTGTTCTGCTGATAACAATTATTGCCGTGTCGGAAAATCCGAGTGCATTTTCAAGCAGTTCATCCGTGATATACTTCGGATTCATTTCCTCAAGAGTGTTTTTAGCAAGAAGGACCTGAAGAAGATTGTTGATAACCGTATTATCGGTTTTGGGAAGCTCGTTTGAAAGACAATGCTTTTCGTAAAGCGCACGAAGTTCTGCGTTATATTCAATGCCTTCGGCTTCGAAAGCTTCATAGAGTGTTACAGGGTCATCGGTGGTTATCGCACCAGAACCTGCACCGCCAAAAAACGGACAAACCGATCCTGCGCCGAAAATATTTACCTTTTTGTTGTTCAAAGGAAGAAAATTGTCTTCGTTCTTAAGAAGTACAATTCCTTCGCTTTCAATCTGAATTGCCGTTTCTTTTGTTTCGGCTATGATTTCGGGATCAACATCACCGCTTGTTGCAAAAGCCACATTACCAAGCATAAGTGAAACAACAAGTATCAGAGAAATAACCTTCAAAAGTTTCCTTTTCATTTTCACATCTCCTTAAATCATATTACCTACGGTATACCCGTCATAAACTGCATTCGGAATAATTCCGCCGCCGTTTGAATCACCGATATTATAAATTTCTTTGATTTCGTCTTTCAAGGAATCGTAAAGCGACGTTTCGGGTCTTGTGCCGATTGCAACAACAACGGTGTCGGCTTTGACGGAATTCGTTTTACCGTCTTTAGATTTATAAATCACTTCTGTTGCGGTGATTTTCTCAACCCTTGATTCTGTGATAAGTTTAACACCGTTACCTTTGAGATGTCCGAGCAGAATTGTCTGCGCCGTTTTACCGGTATTACCTGCAAGGGTGTCGGTCATTTCAATTATGCTGACCTTTTTGCCCTGCTTTGCAAGGAATTCCGCTGTTTCACATCCGATTGAACCGCCACCGATAACAACAACATTTTTACCGCTTGATGCACCGTCAAGAATATCAACAGCGTTAACCGTCCTTTCGGCACCTTCAACCTTAAGATCGATATTCTTAACACCCGTTGCGCAAACAACAGCATCGGCATTCAATGCAAGAACATCTTCTTTTGTGAGATTTTTACCGAGATGAACACTTACACCGTGAAGTTCAAGCTGTCTCTCAAGATAAGGCTTCATAAGTCCGAGGTGCTGTTTGAAAGGAGGCTTGCAGGCGAGATTCATCTGCCCGCCGACCTCGTTTGCCGCATCATAAATATCAACGGTATGTCCTCTCATAGCCGCAATTCTTGCCGCTTCCACACCCGCTACACCTGCACCGATAACAACAACCTTTTTCTTTGTTTCCGCAGGGATGATTGTGTGGTCGTTATCCCCTCTTGCAAGCACCGCATTACCCGAGCAAACAGCTCTTGCACCGTGCTGAAGCTGATGATCTATACAGTGTCCGCACCCGATACAAGGACGGATTTCGTCCTCTCTGTCCTCATCAATAAGATTAACAAGATCGGGCTGTGCAAGCAAACCGTGACCAATGAATATCAAATCGCATTGTCCCGATTTGAGTGCTTTTTCGGATGCAACGGGATTTTGTGCACGTCCGCCTCCGATAAGAGTTATTTTCTTTCCGCCTGCCGTAAGAGCAAGTCCGATTTTCATAACAAGACAAAGCGCAACCGCCATACAGTCGGAATATGCAGACTCTGGCTTCTGGTTTTTACCCGCTTCACCTGACCAGATTCCTGCAAGAACTTCTATTGCATCAACACCCGCTTTCTGCAATTCTTTGCAGTAGTAAAGGCCATCAAGCATTGAAATGCCGCCGTCTTTGCCCATTTCGATAACAGAAAGTTTTATGATAATCGCAAAATCTTCACCGCAAAGTTCACGTATTCTTCTGATTATGTTGAGATGAAAACGGATTCTGTTTTCTCTGCTTCCGCCGTATTCATCGGTACGGACATTAGCTGTTTTTGATAAAAACTGCTGACCGAGATAATAGCCGACAGCGTGAATTTCAACGCCATCAAAGCCTGCTTTTTTAGCTCTCAAAGCCGCCTGCGCATATTTTTCTTCAATGGCTTTGATTTCTTCAACAGTCAGTGCACGGGGTGTTTCATTCGCAAGACCCATCATATATGAATATGGCATTGCAACAGCACTCGGTCCGACCGGCTGATCGCCGATGATCTTTCTTCTCGCACCCCTGCCGGTGTGAGAAATCTGAAGAAACGCTTTCGAACCGCCTTCGTGGATAACATCGGCAAGCTGTGCCATTCCGGGAATATATTTATCGTCATCAATAACAAGCATACCTTTTGTGTTAAGACCCAAAGGAGAATCAACGCAGGTAACTTCAACAATTATCGCACCAACTCCACCCTTTGCTCTTTCAGCATAGTGATTGAGAACAGCCTTATTGACAAAACCGTTTTCCGCCTGACTCATTCCCATTGCTGCCATAACGGTTTTGTTGCGAAGCTCAACCTTTCCGATTTTTCCGGGTGACAGTAAGTTAGGGTATTTTGAATTCATAAAAACACCTCCGTTTTGATTAACATAAAAATTATATTATAAGGATTATTTGTTTTCAAGCAAAAAAAGATATTTGTACATTTAAGAAAAATATTGTACAGTAATCGTGATACGAATTCATATAAATGCTTATTTACACACATCAACGCCTTTACAATCACAATTTCTTTTGGTATAATAGTTTACATTGAAGCCGTTTTTTGTCGGAATTTCGATAAAACAACACACATTGATTTGAGGGGGATAAAATGTTTTATAAAAAAGCCATAGCTATTGCACTCTGTTTTGTAATAGGTGCATTACTTTCGTCTTGTCAAAAGGACGGTCCTGAAAATATCATTCCCGAAGCAACAGTAAGTTCCGTTGCTGAAGAAGTATTTAAAGATGTTACAAATACCAGCTCCCACATTTCAGACAGCAACATAGAATATTCAACGGTTTCCACCCAAGAAAACACCGAAGTTTCCGAAACAGCAACCGAAAGCATCTCCTCTGTTAATCCTTCGGACTGGTCAATATCGGAAATTATTGACGCATATAAAAAAGCTGCATCAAAATCACACAACTCAGTCAAATCTGAGCAAGTAATTACTATGAAAGATTTTTCAATAAATAACGGGCAATATGAAAATGTTATAGATTTTGTTATGCCGATAATGTCAAAAATCCTCGCCAACAATTCAACTGAAAAAGACGGTATAACGGGCGGATACCAAAACCTTTCAGAGGCAGATGTTATCAGCGCAAAAGCCTACGCATCGGGTAACAACACCGTCATTGAATTGGTTATGAAAAATCAGTCTGACGGTCCGCGCTCAGATGCGCTGAGCGGCCCTGTCGGACACGCAATAACAGCAGTCGGAGATATCGGAGTCGTCACCGACCAGATTAACGACCTCGGAATCGCAATAGAAATTTCGGATAAAGATACGAAAATCAATTACACAAACGCTACCGTTAAAATTCTTATTGACAAAGACGGAAACATCGTGAAGGGAACATGGCAATACACAGTTGACATCAGACTTAACAACTACAAGGTTGGCAAATCGACAGTTGAAACCACATCGGTTGTTATGGATAACGTAATAACGGTTAACGGCGGATTTTAAAAAAGATAACAGCTTCAAAGCCGACTGATTGCAAATCAGCCGGCTTTTGAATTTGCCTTTATTTTGTTTCAATAACAACTTGACATCTAACGACATTTATTTTATTATATAATAGGTTATTTATGTTAACACAATTATTGAGAAGGAAGTGTTTTCGATGAACAAACAGTACGAAGCCTTATTTACCCCCTGGAAAATAGGCAACGTAGAAATCAAGAACAGAATCGTTATGTGTCCTATGGGCGGTACCTCTCTTTTCGGTTGGTTTGAGCTTGGCGGCTGTCATTTTGACAAAGAAGCAGCAAAGCTTTTCCTTGAAAGAGCTAACAACAATGTCGGTCTTATCATCCCCGGCATTGCTCCCCTTCGTGACACATTCTGGGGCAAGTGGCTCTGGCAGAATCCCAAGATGTTTGAAGAACTCAAGGTATTTATGGATGAAATCCATAAGACCGGTGCAAAACTTTTCGTTCAGCTTACAGCTGGTATGGGCCGTTCTTGGGCATTCACCGAGCTTGTTGCTCCTCTTCACAGAAATAAATTCACACGTGCTCTTGTCAAGCCCATTATTGACACATCTCATGAACTCGCTTCACCCAGCCCCCAGCCTGCACGTTGGGCCCCCGACATTATCTGCCCTGAAATGACAAAAGAGCAGATTCACGAAATCATCGAAGCATTCGCAAAGACTGCAAAGCTCTGCCGTGACGCAGGCGTTGACGGCGTTGAGGTTCACGCTGTTCACGAAGGTTATCTTCTTGACCAGTTCGCAATAGAATTTTTCAACAAGCGTACCGACGAATACGGCGGAAGCTTCGAAAACAGATACCGTTTCGCAGCTGAAGTAGTTAAGGCAATCAAAGAAGCTTGCGGCAACGATTATCCCGTTTCACTCCGTTACTCGGTTGAATCAAAGATGAAGGGCTTCTGCGAAGGTGCAATGCCCGGCGAAGATTATAAAGAAGTTGGTCGTGCTATGCCCGAATCCGAAAAGGC
>JAZNHM010000047.1:0-3407 GCA_045576955.1 Acutalibacteraceae bacterium
GGAGCAACAGCCTGAAAACTGTTGCTTTTTTATTGACACGAGTGGTATAATCAAATCGACAAACCAAATAAGAATTTGTACGAAAGGATAAAAACTATGTTCAGAAAAAGCATTGTTTTTTTGCTTGTTTTAACTATGTTGCTCGGCTTGCCGTCAGGAGCATATGCCGAAGAATGTGTTTCCGAAAAGGAAGGCTACGTGCTTGATTTCAGCACCGAATTTAATGACGGCAATTTAAATACGGAGTATTGGCTGCCGCAATATTTGCCTCACTGCTCTGCCAATACAGAAGGTTCCACTGCAAGATATAAAGTCGAGAACGGTTATCTGAATCTGTATATCACAAAAGATTCTCCCGATTATTTCGGCGGTCAGCCCGGTTCGGCAGATCCCGATAATCTTCTATGGATAGCTAACGGTATTCAGACTTGGGAAAAGAATAATCTGCATCCGGGCGGTGCTCAGCAGAGAGAAGTTGAGCCTTATGAGGGATATGCAACACAGTATGGCTATTTTGAAATACGGATGAAAATGCCCGATACCGGTGGTGGCGGATACGCATCATGGTGGCTTATAGGCACTCAGGATGATGCTGCTCCTGACGGAACAGGTTCTGTTCAGAATGGCGAAATAGATGTTTTGGAAACCTTTTTTAAATCTCCGGGAGTGTTTGAACCCAAAGTTCACGCTTGGGATGATCCCGATCTTGACGAATGGGCAAGCAGGGTTGAATTGGATGGCGACCCAAGTGACTATGTTAATGAATTTCACACCTATGCTATGGACTGGAGACCCGAAGGGATAACGTTTTATGTTGACGGAAAAGAAGTGGCACAGACGAGGGAATCACCGCAATACAGAATGTGTATGATTTTGTCTATGTATATAAATTCTGATTTCAGCGGTTGGGATGAGCCCGAAAATAACTATCCCATAGAATGGCTGATTGATTATGTCCGTGTCTATAAAGATAAAAACGGTTATGACGAGAGCAACAGACTCACCGAGTTTGAGCGTTTCATAAAAGATCTGGCTGACTCGCTCACTGTATTCGGACAGCGTATTTTATCATTTTTTCAAGACCTCTGTACGCAGTGCCGGCAGTTATTTGAGCGTTTATTCAGTATAATTCCTGCTTTGTACAGCCTGTAAAATTAGAATTTGTTAAACTGAAATCAACTTTTGTTGTAATTTCATTATACTTAAAAAATGAAGTGAAGATATATGTTTGTTCAAAAAATTATCAGTTTCTTTTTGGATGTTGTTACATCTTTTCGCTATGGTTTTTACCTTTCAGAAGCCTTTGAAGGACACGGATTACGAAGTTTCAACACAAGAGGTTGTGCGCGATATGGATAAATATGCAGGAATTCATTCGGAAATCAAGAATTGCGGCGGTGTGCCCACACTTTATATCAACGGCGAACCGCACGCTGCCGTAGCATATATGACTTATCTGGAACAGTTCAATAAATATGATGACTTTGCGGCTGCAGGTTATAAATTCTTTTCTGTTCCTGTTCTTTTTTCAGGCAGATGGATAAGCATTACAGATGGACTTACCCCATTCAAAAAAGGTATTTTTGACGTAAAGGATGATCCCGATTTTTCGCTGTTTGACGAGGCTGTCGAGAAGATTCTTGAAGCTTGCCCCGAAGCTTACATAATCCCGAGAGTAAATATAAGTATGTCTGTCTGGTGGGAACAAGAAAATCCCGATGAGCTGAACATAAAAGACGGTGTTCCTTGCAGAGAATCCTTCTATTCTCAGAAATGGCGTGATGATGCATCACGGTTTTTGCGCGAATTCACGCAATATGCAAATTCCTGCAAATATGCCTCGCATATCGTGGGTTATCAGATAGCAGGCGGACAAACAGAAGAATGGTTTCACTTTGATATGAACGGCGGCTATGGCGAATGCGCAAAGTCGGCTTTCAAGGCATTTCTTGAAGAATATTATCCCGAAGCTGAGTACAAAGGTTTACCCGATTTAACCTTGCTCGATAAAAAAAGCAATTATTTCAACAACGAATATCTTTCATGGTATATAGAGTTCGCAAACTTCAGAATTGCAGAAGCCATAAGTCACTTTGCCGGGATTGTCAAAGAGGAAACAGGCAACAACGTTGTTGTAGGTACGTTTTACGGTTATACTCTTGAGGTAACCAACTCCCTGCAAGGCAATCATGCACTCAACTATATATTGAAAGACAAAAAAATCGATTTCATCTGTTCACCGAATTCATACATCGGCACTCGCTCGCCCGATATGGACTGGACAGAAATGTATCCTGCTGATTCCGTTCGTCTGCACGGAAAAATGTGCTTTCAGGAATGCGATATAAGAACCCATCTGACCGTACCTCTTTCTCAGAAGGACCCTTCAACCGACCCGCACGGACTTCTTTCTGCTCCCGTATGGCAGCCGAGAGAATCAAAATATCAGGCTGTAAACGAAATCCGAAAATCCTTTGCACGTCAGCTTATAAAAGGCAATGCCCTTTGGTGGTTCGATATGTGGGGCGGTTGGTATGCAGATGATGATATTATGAACGAAATGGCGGCTTACAAAAGTATTTATGAGCAAAGCTTAACCGATGCTGACAGAAGGTCAAATGCTGAAGTTGCGGTATTTGTTGATGAAAGTGCATATAAATATCTCACAAACTGCTCATTACGCAACATCTTCCACACCCAGCGAGAACAGCTCGGTCTTATAGGTGCACCGTATGATATTTATGACGTTTATGATTTCAAAGCGGTTTATCAAAATTACAAAGCAGTTATTTTGTTATCAAGTGCAAAGACAACTTATATGGAAAACGCCCGTAGTCTTTGCAAAATGAACAACGTTCCCTATATTATGACCTCGCCTCTTAAAGAAAAATTCACGGTAACCGAGCTGAGAGCTTTCTGCGAAACAAGCGGAGTTCATATTTACTGTGAAACCGATGACATTATTTATGTGAACGAAAACTATATTTGTATTTATGCCGTAACCGCCGGTAAAAAAACAATTTATCTCGGCAGGCAAAGAAATATCAGCGAGTTACTCGGCGGCGCTTATCAGGGTACTGCAGCCACCGTTATCATTGAGCTGCAAAAGGGAGAAACAAAACTCTTCAGGCTTGACTGATTTTGCAGCGTGATTTGAATGAAACTTAAACCGAATCATATATTGAATCCAGTTGCAATAATGACAACCAGAAAAATCCGTCGGTTAATAATTCGAACGTGAAAAAGATTTTATTAAAGAAACAGATAAATTCCAATATGTCGAACAGATAAACAAACAAAAATTTGTAGGATAAAAGCTATGATTAACGCTAACGAATACGGTTTTTTACCTGAAAACAACGCATATAAAAACTCCGAAGCTCTTCAAAAAGCGATTGACAGCGGCG
>JAZNHM010000048.1:0-3209 GCA_045576955.1 Acutalibacteraceae bacterium
TCCTAAGACCGCTTGGCCTCCGACTTATGGGTCTGCACGGCGGTTCGCACAAGATAGGCTGTCTTACTCTCCCGATGTCATCGGGTAACACAGAGCGTCAGATTCAGTTTATGCAGGATCTCCATTCAACAATCATCTGCTGCACACCCTCATATGCAGCATATATTGGCGAAACTCTTAAAGAAATGGGTCTTACTCCCGATGATCTCGACCTTAAGGCGGGTATTTTCGGTGCTGAACCCTGGACTGAAGAAATGCGCCGCGATATCGAAAAGGCACTCGGTATCAAGGCATACGATATTTACGGTCTTACAGAAACAAGCGGACCGGGCGTTGCTTTTGAATGCTCAGAGCAGAGTGGTATGCACATCAATGAAGACCACTTCCTTGCTGAAATCATTGACCCTGAAACGGGTGAAGTTCTTCCTGAAGGTTCAAAGGGTGAGCTTGTTTTCACAAGCCTTGATAAAGAAGCGTTCCCCCTTCTCAGATACCGCACAAGAGATATCTGCATTCTTTCAAGAAAGAAGTGTTCATGCGGACGTACATTCATTAAGATGACAAAGCCTATGGGCAGAAGTGACGATATGCTTATCATCCGCGGTGTCAACGTATTCCCGTCACAGATTGAAACAGTTCTTATTAAAGAAGGTTACACTTCAAATTATCTTATTGAAATTGACAGAGAACGCAACACAGATACATTCGACGTTTATGTTGAACTTACTCCTGAGCAGTTCTCGGATACTGTCAAGGAAATCTCAGGAAGAGAAAAATCACCTGCAAATGCTATGAAGATTATGCTTGGCATCAACCCGAAGGTTCATCTTGTTGCTCCCAAGACCATCACAAGAAGTGAGGGCAAGGCAGTAAGAGTTATCGATAAGAGAAAGCTTCACGATTAATTTGAAAGGAGATTTACTATGGCTGTAAAACAGATTTCTGTATTCATTCAGAATAAAAAAGGCAGGCTTGCAAAGGTTTCACGCCTTCTTGCAGACAATAATATTTATATCAGAGCGCTTTCAATTGCAGACACCCAGGATTTCGGTATTCTCCGTCTTATTTGTGAAGATGTTGATAATGTTAACTCTGTTCTCAAGGAGGCTGGATATCTTACAACAATCACAGATGTTCTTGTTGCAAAAATTAAGGATGATGCAGGTGCACTTGCAATAATCGCTGAGGCACTTCGCGATGCAGATATATCAATTGAATATGTCTATGAGCTTGCAACGGTTGATAATATTGTTTATCTTGTTGTACGCGTTGACGATAATAAGACTGCTGCTGCCGCACTTGCAGGCGCAGGCATCAAAACGGCAAACGAAGAGGAAATATTCAAACTTTAACAAATACTATAAAAAATCTCCCTGCGGAACAAACCGCAGGGAGATAATTTTTTGTTTGATTATATAATTCTGAATGTCTTGACTTCAAAGGGCTTGATGGTGAATTCAAATTCGTTGCCGTCAGTGGCAATTTCAGCCTTGTCCTCTTCAATCATATTGCATTCGATAACCTTTTCAAATCCGAAGCTCCAGTTGAGAGCGACTGTTCCTCTCTTCTGCTCCTCTTCAACAACTCTGACGATGTATCCTCTGCCGTCCTGAGCCTTCTTGATTGCATCAATAATAACATTCTTTTCACTGAGAGTAACGAACGAGCAGTCTGCAATTTTGCCTTCAACTGCATCTGCGTTGTAAACCGCAACGGGAGGAACGTTGAATGCAAGAGCCATCTGAACGGTGTCGTTTCTCCAGTCTTCTGCGTGAGGATGGAAGGCATATTTGAATGTGTTGATGCCGTGGTCGCCGGTTCTGTCGGGGCAG
This sequence comes from Acutalibacteraceae bacterium, assembly GCA_045576955.1. Lineage (GTDB taxonomy): Bacteria > Bacillota > Clostridia > Oscillospirales > Acutalibacteraceae > CAG-177. The sequence continues at coordinate 1,833 of JAZNHM010000048.1, forward strand.
GTGGGTGCACGCATAAGAGTGATTCTCATATGACTGTTGTGGATGTCGTATCCGTACTTGCAGTCGTTGATGATACTGCAGCCGTAGCCACCTTCGGAAAGGTCAGCCCACTTGTGAGCAGCAATCTAGAATCTTGTGAGATCATAAAGAGTGTTCCAGTGTGTCGGACGTCTGGTTGCGCCGTGAGCGATGTCATAGGTTGCGTCGGTGTCGATAACGGCAACATCGAAACCAGCCTTAAGAACCTTGTCGCTTTCGTGCCAATCAACGGTTGTATCAAACACAACGCTTTCGCCGTTCTGATAAAGAATAACATCCTGGGTGATTGTTGATTTATTGAATTTATAGATAGCTCGGATAACGCCTCTTACGGCATTGCACTCAACAACTTCGATGCTGTCTGCCTTGAGTTCCCACATCTTTTTCTGATAGTTAAGTTCGAGATTCCATGCGGTTTCGTGAACACACTTGTCAAGTGAGATGGTGAGGATATTACCTCTGCCGTCAAGGCTTTCGCGTTCATTAAGCTTATCATAAATGCTTGTGATGACGCCGTTTTCATCGAGTTCAACTCTGAGAACCGCATTTTCAAGAAGATTTGTTTCTGCCTCAACGGGGGAATAGATGCATTCGCCTTCTTTGAGAACGAAGGTCTTGCAACTCATTGCTTCAAGCTCGTCGGGGAGGAAGATGAACTTATCGCCGACATAAGCACAGGGGAGTGAAAGACCGTCAGTCGTTGCAATATACATTCCCTCGGGAACGCCTTCAATTTCAATGGGTTCATAGCTGTTGACGCTTGTGAGATTCCATACTGTGATGCTGTTTTTATCTACCGTAACCGCACCCGAAAGAGCTTTGAGTGCGCCGTTGTAGATATCTTCACCGATTTTATTCATTACGGCATAATCCTTGCGGCAGTCCTCGAAAACTTCGTGGATTGATGAGCCGGGGAGAATATCGTGGAACTGGTTGGTCATAAGGATTCTCCAACCCTTTTCAAGCTCTTCCTTCGGATATTCTTTGCCAAGGAGTTTTTCTGCGAATACGCTGAGCATTTCGCCTCTTGTGAAGAGATATTCGCCCTTGCGGTTGTTCTTCTTAACGAAAGCCTGGCTTGTGAATGTTCCTCTGTGGTTTTCATAGAACATTTCGCCGTTTCATACGGGAAGCTCATTTTCTTTGCCGTGATATGTTTTGAAGAAATCGTCAACGTGACCGATTTCGGTTTTGGGCAGACCGGGGAAGTTCTGAAGGCGTCTGCCTCTTTCGAGCATTGCTCTTGTCGGTCCGCCGCCGCCGTCACCGTAGCCGTACATACTCATTGCGGTGTTGAGCTCATTCTTGTTGTTGCATTCTTTGTCAACGGTAATGATT
>JAZNHM010000049.1:0-3889 GCA_045576955.1 Acutalibacteraceae bacterium
GTTGAAAACGATGTTAATTCAGCCGCCATAGGCGAGGCTGTATTCGGTGCCGCAAAGGGTTACGGCTGTTTCATTTGTCTGACCTACGGCACGGGTATCGGCGGTGCAATTTATCTTGACGGAAAGCTTTTCACAGGCAACTCTTTTTCGGCAGGTGAATTCGGTCACATTGTCACTCACGCAGGCGGTAAAAGCTGCACCTGCGGCGGTGGCGGATGCTATGAAGCATATGCCTCGGCAAGCGCACTTGTTAATTCCGTCAAAGAAAAGCTCGGCAAATCAATGAACGGCAGAGAGATTTTTGAGAATTTTGATAAACCGGAAATTCGCTCTGCTATCGATGAATGGATTGATGAAATCGTCATTGGACTTAAAAGTCTTGTTTATATTTTTAACCCTTCGCTCATCATTGCGGGCGGCGGAATAATGAACGAAACCTACATCACGGATGAAATCAATGCAAGGCTTCAAAAAGAACTTATGCCAAGTTTTAGAGATATTAAGGTGGTCAAAGCCCTGATGGGTAATGATGCCAATAAGCTCGGTGCCGCTTATCTTGCATCGACGTTATAAAAATCATCGGCTGTGTTGAACGCATAGCCGATTTTTTATTTCAGAAATTTTAGCAAATAGCACAAAAGATTTTCTTGCAGATGTGCAATAATATATTATATAACTCTTGATTTCTTAGCTATATGGTGTTAAAATATCCTGTATAGTTTTTTCAAAACTTGTTAGGGGGTCTTTTAAATGGAAAGAAAAACAGGCACTATCTCACGAGGCATCCGCTGCCCCATCATCCGTGAAGGCGATGACCTTGCAAAAATTGTTTGCGACAGCGTCATTGATGCCGCAAAGTGCGACGGATTTGAGCTTCGCGACAAGGATGTTGTTGCAATAACAGAATCAATCGTTGCAAGAAGTCAGGGCAACTACGCAAGCGTTGAAGCAATTGCAAAAGATGTTAAAGCTAAGCTCGGCGGCGAAACAATCGGCGTTATTTTCCCGATTCTTTCAAGAAACCGTTTTGCTATTTGCCTTAAAGGCATTGCAATGGGCGCAAAGAAAGTTGTTCTTATGCTCAGCTATCCCAGTGACGAAGTAGGCAACCATCTCCTCACTTATGACCAGCTTGACGAAGCAGGCGTAAATCCTTACAGCGATGTCCTTACCCTCGAAAAATACCGTGAACTCTTTGGCGAAAACAAGCACGAATTCACCGGTGTTGACTATGTTGACTATTACGCAGGCATCATCAAAGATGCAGGCGCAGAATGTGAAATCATCTTTGCAAATCAGGCAAAGAGCATTCTTGAATATACAGATTGCGTTCTTACTTGTGATATTCACACAAGAGCAAGAACAAAGCGACTTCTTAAGGCAGCCGGTGCAAAAATCGTTTGCGGAATGGACGATATCCTTACCTCTTCAGTTGACGGAAGCGGTTGTAACGAAGCATACGGCCTTCTCGGTTCAAACAAGTCAACCGAAGATGCAATCAAGCTCTTCCCCAGAGACTGCTATCCTTTCGTAAAGAAAACTCAGGAGCTTCTCTGTGAAGCAAGCGGAAAGCACATTGAAGTTATGGTTTACGGTGACGGTGCATTCAAAGACCCTCAGGGCAAAATATGGGAACTTGCAGACCCCGTTGTTTCCCCTGCATACACAGAAGGTCTTGCAGGCACACCCAACGAACTCAAGCTTAAGTACCTTGCAGACAACGATTTCAAAGACCTCAGCGGTGATGCTCTTAAAGAAGCCATCTCAAAGAAAATCGAAGCTAAAGACGGCAGCAGCCTTGTCGGCAATATGGCATCTCAGGGCACTACTCCCCGTCAGTTCACAGACCTCATCGGTTCACTTTGCGACCTGACCAGCGGCTCAGGCGACAAAGGCACACCCGTTGTTCTTGTTCAGGGCTATTTTGATAACTACACAAACTGATTTTAAAGGAGGATATAAAAATGAGCAGTAATGTAAGACCCGAATCAATGGCACGCATCACAACCCCCGAGCTTGCAAACGCTTTCATCGAAGAGCAGGTTGCAGAAGTAAGAGCTCAGGTTGGCGACAAAAAAGTTCTTCTCGCTCTTTCGGGCGGTGTTGATTCATCCGTTGTTGCAGCCCTCCTCATAAAGGCTATCGGCAAACAGCTCGTTTGCGTTCACGTTAACCACGGACTTATGCGCAAAGGCGAAAGCGAGCAGGTTATCGAAATTTTCGGTAAAGAGCTCGATGCTAACCTCATTTATATTGATGCAACAGACAGATTCCTTGACCTTCTCAAGGATGTTGCAGACCCCGAAACAAAAAGAAAGATTATCGGCAACGAATTCATCAAGGTTTTCGACGAAGAATCCGCAAAGCTTGAAGGTATTTCATTCCTTGCACAGGGTACAATCTATCCTGACATTCTCGAATCAGACGGCGTTAAGGCTCACCACAACGTTGGAGGTCTTCCCGAAGATATGGCAATGGAGCTTGTTGAGCCCGTTAAGCTTCTCTATAAAGACGAAGTAAGAGTTGTTGGTGAAGCTCTTGGCCTTCCCCATGCGATGGTTTATCGCCAGCCGTTCCCCGGTCCCGGTCTCGGTGTAAGATGCCTCGGTGCTATCACTCGCGACAGACTTCACGCACTCCGCGAAGCAGATGCAATTCTCCGCGAAGAATTTGACAACTGTGGACTTGCAGAAAAGGTATGGCAGTATTTCATCGCTGTTCCTGATTTCAAGAGCGTAGGTGTAAGAGACGGCAAAAGATATGAAGGCTGGCCCGCAATCATCAGAGCTGTCAACACTACAGATGCTATGACTGCAACTATCGAAGAAATCCCCTACTCTGTTCTTCATAAAATTACAGACAGAATCACTCATGAGGTAGAAGGCATTAACCGCGTACTTCTCGACCTCACCCCGAAGCCGATCGGCACAATTGAGTGGGAATAATAACAACAAGCCCCGAAGTCGTTGTATATCAACGGTTTCGGGGTTTATCTTATGCCAAAGCATACTGAAATCGTACTAAAATTTTAATATTTTTCAAAAATTGAGATTTATGTTTAGTTTTAAATATAAAATTACCTCTGCAAATATGTAAACTGCAGAGGTCTTTTTTACATTATTGCCGTAACTTTCAGTTTATATTTTAAAGTTCAATTTTAAGGCACGGACAACCGAGAAGCTTGTTGCTAACGCTGTCCGGCTGATGTCCGCCGATGTAAAGAGTAATCTTTCCGTCGGGATCAACTCTTTCGCCGGCCATAGTAACCGCCTTTACCCAGTAGCGGTCGATATCGAGCGTGACTTCTTTCTTTTCGCCCACTTCAAGATTAACGGAATTGAGTGAGCAGAGCTGCCAATGAGGGGTTGTAACTCGGCTGTCAGTGTAGGAAGCATAAACCTGAACAGTTTCCTTGCCTGCCATACAGCCTGCATTTTCAACCTCTGCGCTAACGGTTATCTTTTCGCCGTCTGCTGAAATAATCTTTGCATTATCATATTTGTAATCTGTGTATGAAAGACCGAAGCCGAAGGGATAGAGAGCATCACCGTCAATGTATCTGTAGGTTCTGCCCTTCATATTATAATCCTCAAATTCGGGCATATCGTGGTCGCCTCTGTAGATTGTAACGGGAAGCTTTGCCGAGGGATTCACCTCGCCTGAAAGAATATTTGCAAGAGCAAGCCCGCCGAGCGAGCCGGGATACCATGCGTGAATAACCGCTTTTGCGTGGTTTCTGACCTTTTCGCCAACATCAATCGAGCTGCCGCAAAGGAGCACAACAACAACATTTTCGCAAACATCGCATACTGCCTCTGCAAGTTTCTGCTGGGTTGCAGGAAGATAGAGCGAACGCTTATCGCCGCAGATTGTGTAATCATCATCAAAG
>JAZNHM010000050.1:0-16341 GCA_045576955.1 Acutalibacteraceae bacterium
ATCCCAAGTTTGAGCTTGAGGACGCTGACCTTCCCTTTGTTTCGGGTCACAGCGTTTCCGAACATCTTCAGTACTGTATCGATAAATACTGCCCCGGCGAGTCACTTGAAAAGGCACGCAACTTCTATTTTGAGCATACCCACAGAGAAATGGAAGAAATCATGGCCGGCAGAGGCAAGGACGGAGCATTCACTCCCACAGAGGGTGTTAAAGATTTCCTTCTTGAACTCAAAGATATGGGTGTCAAAATCGGTCTTGTTACCTCGGGTCTTTACGAAAAAGCATGGCCCGAAATTCTTTCCGCATTCCGCACTCTCGGAATGGGTGACCCCAAGGATTTCTACGATGCAATCATCTCTGCAGGATTCCCCCTGCGCAAAGGCAGTGTAGGCACACTCGGCGAGCTTTCTCCCAAGCCCCATCCCCGGCTCTATTCTGAAACATCAATCGTCGGTCTCGGCGAAGCTTTTGCAGACAGAAACAGAGTTGTGGGCATTGAGGACAGCGGTGCAGGTGCTTGCTCCGTACGTCTTGCAGGTTACACAACCATTGGTATTGCAGGCGGTAACATCGAATCAAGCGGTACAAAGGCAGTCTGCTCACACTTCTGCAACAACTTTGCCGAAATCATGAAAATTATAAAAGGATAAGGTGAATGAATATGGATAATAAAGATAAACTCCAGTGTCATTTTATATCAAACACCCATTGGGACAGAGAATGGCATTTCTCCGCTCGCCGCACACAGCACATGCTCGGCTATATGGTAGATATGCTTCTTGATATTCTCGACAAATATCCCGAATACAAGCATTTCCACTTCGACTCGCAGACCATGCCTATGCAGGATTACCTTGAAGTTTATCCCGAAAAGAAAGAAAAACTTCAGAAATACATCAAAGAAGGCAGAATCGCAGTCGGTCCCTGGTTCTGTCTGCCCGATGAATTCACAGTCGGCAGCGAAGCACTCATCCGCAACCTCCTTCTCGGTCACAAGCAGGGCAAGGAAATGGGCGGTATCAGCAAAACAGGTTACTCACCTTTTGGCTGGGGTCAGATTTCTCAGCTTCCCCAAATTTATGCAGGCTTCGGTATCAACTTCGCTTCATTCTACAGAGGCATTAACGAATACAAGGCTCCCAAATCGGAGTTCTACTGGGAAAGCCCTGACGGCACACGCATCTGGGCATCACGTCTTGCAAAGAGACCCCGTTACAACATTTGGTATGTTGTACAGAGACCCGTTTATTTCAATCAGTCAGATGAAAACAACCGTGATATGCTCTGGAATCAGAACAACGGTATTTTTAAGCTGATTGACCGTGACTGGAAACTCGACTATCAGTACACACATCCGTTCTATGAATACCACAGCGAAAACGTTCAGGCAAGAGCTGAACAGGCTGTCAAAGAACAGGACAATGACTGGACAACAAGCCACCGCTTCTGGTCAGCAGGTCACGACTCATCCTGCCCCGATGCACGTGAAGTTCAGCTCATCAAAGATCTCAACGATGCACTTCCCGAAGCAGAAGTATTCCACAGCACTCTCCGCGAAATGGAGCAGGGCATCATCGATAACTTTGACCCGAATTCACCAGTTCTTAAGGGCGAAATGCGTGACCCCTACACCAAGGGCAGCGTAAGCGAACTTTGCGGCTGGATTCTTTCCGCAAGAACATACATCAAACAGGAAAACTTCGATACAGAAAGACGACTCATCAACTACGCTGAGCCTTTTGCCGTTTTCGCAACCCTTTCGGGCGCACCCTATCCTCAGAATTTTATCGACCTTTCATATAACTATCTTCTTCAGAATCACGGTCACGACAGCATCGGTTCGTGCGGCAGAGACGTCGTTTATGAAGATGTTATGTCGCGTTACAGACAGTCAAGAGAGCTTTCAATGTGCGTATTTGAGCGTGCATTTATGGACATCGCAGGCGACATTGACCTCAAGTCATTCAGCCGTGACAATGTAGCGGTTGTAGTATTCAACCCCGCTCCCTTCAAGAGATCAGAAACAGTTAACCTCAGAGTTGAGATCCCTGCAGAATGGAAGGCAGACAGCTTTGAGATTCTCGATGTTGACGGCAAAGCAATCAAATATCAGATTCTTTCAACCAACAAGGCAAACGCACAGATTATCCAGAATCCCAACGATACCGCAAACGTGCTTCACACAGAGCAGTATCTTATCGCAGCAGAAATTGCGGATGTTCCCGCAATGGGCTACAAGACTCTCAAGATCCGCCCGCTTTACAACGTACGTGCAACAACTCCCGTTACTCTTGTCAAAACAACAAACGTTATGGAAAACGAATATCTCAAGGTTTCGTTCAACCACAACGGTACATACAACGTAATCGACAAAGCTTCAGGTAAGGAATATAAGAACCTTGGCTTCTTCAAGGACAGCGGCGAAATCGGCAATCCCTGGCAGCACGTTGCTCCCGAATGCGACGAAACATTCACAACTCTCGGTGAACAGGCAAGAGTCACTCTTCTTCGTCAGGGCGAATTCGAAACAACATATAAAATCTCAATGCGTTGGGAACTTCCCGAAAAGAGAGCATTCGATGAAAAGTCAAGAAGCGAACACAAGCTTCCCGTTGATATTGAAAGCCTCGTAACACTCCGCAAGGGTGCGAGATTTGTTGAAGTTGAAACAACAATCAACAACCGCTGCGAAGACCACTATCTTCAGGTTGCATTCCCCACAGGCATCAAGGCAACTCACGCAGATGCTCAGGGTCAGTTTGACGTTGTTTCAAGACCCATTGCAAAGCCTGACTACTCGCTTTACGATGAACCTCCCATGACAGAGCATCCCATGAACTCATTCGTCAGCATCAATGACGGCACAAATGGTGTTGCACTTCTCAACACAGGTCTTAAGGCATATGAAGCAGCTGACGACGAAGACGGCACACTTCTTCTTTCACTCATCCGTGCTTATCCTCTGCGCATCTGCGTTACAAAAGATATGCAGAATTATAGTGACTGGGATAAGGGCTCACAGTGCATCGGTGTTAACACATTCCGCTATGCATTCATGCCTCACCAGGGCAACTGGGAGGATGCAAACGTATGGCAGGAAAGCGAGCGCTTCAACCTTTATCTCACAGCAGGTCAGATCGCTCCCACAGCACACGGCAAAAACGGTCTCGTCCACTCCTTCATTGAGCTCGGCGAAGAAAACCTTACCGTTAGTGCCATCAAGAAGAGCGAAGACGGCGAAGGCTATGTTATCAGACTCTTCAATCCCTCAGATAAAACAATCAAAAAAAAGATTCGTCTTAACGGCGGCATAGCTCCCATCGAAAAGGTTCAGTCACCCGTTGAAAGACAGATGGCAGAATTCGAGCTTCCCGCATACTCGGGCAAGAAGTGGAAGGAAGTCAAGCTGGTTACTCTTGAAGAACTTGATTCAGCTCCTCTCGCTATAGACGCAGACGGCTTTGTTGATTTCGAAATCACAGGCAAAAAGATTCTTACAATTAAATTTATCGGCTGATAAAAAACACTCAACCCCTCCGATTTGATTCGGAGGGGTTGCTTTATGTTTGTCTGTTATTTACTTTTCGATTTTCACCTGAACGGGTTTACGATTTTCGAAATATGTTACATATTCAAATCCGCATCTTTCTGCAATGGCGTAGCCTTCGTCGATACCTGCGCCCGTATGCTCGGTAAAATGAGCATCAGAGCCGAGGGTGAGATATTCACCGCCGAGTTCTCTGAAACGTCGGACATAATTCTCCGTTGGCATTGTCTTGCCGATGGGCTGGCGGAGTCCGCTGGTGTTGATTTCAAGAGCCTTGCCGTTTGCAATGAGAGTTCTGAAAATCTCGTCAATTATTTCATCATAGCGGCTGAGGTCAACCTCGTTTCTGCCCGCCTGAACAATATAACGCATAGGATATGTAAGGTGAGCAAGAGTGTCAAAACCGTTCCACTTTGCGAGAATAAGCTCTTCCTCGAAATATTTATCAAGAAGAGAATATATCTCATCAAGCGACATTTCCTTGTATTGTAGGTCGCCGAAATCAGGCATTTCTCTGAGATTATGAATTGAACCGATAACAAAATCATACTCATATCTTGCAAGCGATTTTTCGGTCAGAGCAACATCATAGGTCGGCTGACCCATCTCAATGCCTCTGAGAATTGTGATTTTATCGGAATAGTTCTCCACCACCGAGCAGATATCCTCATAGCTTGTCTGCTGACGTGTGCCGAGATTATGTCTTTCATAAAAATCAACATCAAAATGGTCTGTAAATGCTATTGTTGCAAGCTCATTCTTAATGCAGGATTCCGTCATTTCGGCGGCAGAATAATTGCCGTCAAACGAGCTTGATGTGTGCATATGAAGGTCAATTCTGTTTTTATAAATTGCCATTGGTATCACCTTATTTTAAAAATTCCTTTATCTTTTCAAGATTCTTTTCGGCAACCGCTCTGCCCATATCATAAACTCTCTGAAGAGCATCAGGGTTACGCTCTGTTCTGCTGATTCCGAGGTCGGTTTCGGGTCTGATAACAAGAACTTCACCCGCCGCCTCTTTTTTCAGAATATAGTCAATGGTTTCGTTGTATTCATTGTGCCTGCTTTGCATCGTTTTCGCAACCTCAGGGTAATCCTTAAGTGCATATTTCATCAGCTTTGCCGCAGAACTCGGTTTCTTCACGAAGCCGAGAGGCTGAGTAAGGATTATAACATTTCTGTCGTAGCCGATGCTTTCAAAATACTGTATAGGCACTGAATCCGCAATTCCGCCGTCAAGCAGTTTTCTTCCGTTGATTTCAACAATCTTTGAAACAAGAGGCATAGATGCCGATGCTCTGAAATATTCGAGCGCATCCTCCCCCGCCTCATCGGAATTGATATAAACAGCCTTGCCCGTTTCAACATCCGTGCAGACAACATAGAAATCCATCGGATTGTCAAGATAAGCCTGAGTATCAAAAATATCAAGCTCGTTGGGAACTGTGTGATAACAGAATTCCGCTCCGAAAAGGTCGCCCGTCTTGATGAGCGAACGCAGACTGCAGAATCTCGGGTCTTTGGCAAAACGTTTGTTATAGCGGATAACTCTGCCCGCCTGCTTTGACTTGAAATTACAACCGAAAGCCGCGCCTGCGGAAACACCGATGGCACCGTCAAATTCTATTCCGTTTTCAAGAAAAACATCAAAAACGCCCGCGGTGAACATTCCGCGCATAGCGCCGCCTTCCATTATAAGACCAGTTTTCATTCCGATTTAAGCTCCTGCATTGTTACTTCTTCTTTCTCATACTGAGAAACATATTTATCCTGATAATAATTCTCTATGGAAGTTTCCATAGTGCCGTCGGGAGCAATATTCATAACGGTGCAACCTCTCTGCGAACCGAGTTTGCTGATACCCGAATAAGCAAGGTAGTCAACGCTGAATGAATAAGCAAGGTCGATACCTTTATAGTTCAGAGAGAAATTATTGAGGTGGTCGTGGCCGCAGAAAACACTGTCAGTGCTTTGCATTTCAACCATAGTTTCGAAGAAATTATCCTCATAAACTCCGTGATAAACAATCTTTCCGCTCTCACCCGCAGTACCGTAATTCCACTTTACGTTTTCGGTGTCGGCATAGCCATTTGAAGCATATTCATCCCACGCGGTTTTGTATTCCGCAAAGGGAATGTGGAGAAAAACAGTTGATTTGGGATTGAGCGCAGTCGGGTTATTCTTTAAAAACTGACTGTCGCTCGATGCGTAATGCTTCATCTTGTTATGGGTCTGATTTGCCTTGACGGTTTCTTTGTACCACTCAATCTGATTCTCGTGCACACTGTCATATTTCCAGAAAATGCCGAGGATATCGCCATCAACGTAGGAATGGGAGTCAACGGTGAAAAGTGAACGAGTGATAACTCCGCTTGAATTGACTATGTTAAATACCTGATTGCCGTAGCCGTCAATACCCTCTGCGCCCTTGCGCATCAGGCAATGCGGATACTGTTCATAAAGTTCGGTTATGTCATCACGGTCGTAGTAACTGTAAGCCTCTGTGTCGTGATTACCGTAGCATACAGTCCAATAAATGCCGAGAGTTTCCATAAGTTCAGCAAAAAGCTTTGCTCCGGACATATTATTGAATGTACCCGCCTGGAAAGGCACGGGGTAAGCGATATCGCCCGAAGCAACAACAAAATCGGGTTTTTCGGCGGTTATCATCGCCGCAACCGCATTGAGTGCCATTGCATCTTTTTTGGTTGACATCCAACCGCCGCCGAGATGAACATCGGTAAGCTGCAACACCTTGAGACCACGGTCGGAATAGATATTCCATACACCATCTTCAACATTTTCAATTTTAAGTTCTTCCGTTCCGACGGACGAAAAGCTGTGCGCCATATCGATATTGCTGTTGAGACCTTTGACTGTCATAACAGTTGTAACTCCGACAAATGCAATAATAACAGCAAAAACAACCGTCAGAGCTTTTAAAAATCTTCTCTTTCTCATTTTCCCTCCAAAGCATTAACTCTACAAGTAAAAAGCGGTTTGCAAAGGGTATCTTCCGATGCAAGCCGCTTTTCTTAAATCTGTTTTACGATTATCAGAATGAAAGAACGGAAGTGATTCCGAACCAGATAACCTTGAAGAATGCAGCGATTTTTTCGATTGCACTGAATTCGTTGCCGTAAAGCACAAACTGCTCAAGCATTGAATCATTATCTGCATAGAGCTCGAGATATTCTATAATCGAGGTTTCGTATTCGGTTGTTCCTTCTTTGATATCAATGATTCTTACGCCTCTGCCTTCATCGCCGTATGAACCGAAGCCTGCTCCGGGAGTGTTAACAAGGTCAACACCTTCGTAGGTTACTTCAAAGGTATTTTTATGGTCGTGACCGAAGAACATTGCAACAACGTCGCCCTGTTTAACAACAGCATCAAACTGACCGCCGTTGATTGTTGAGGGGCAGGGCATTTCATTGAGTTCGCCTGTTTTGAGAACCTCCGGCTTTATTGCATAATATTTTTTTGTGCCGTCGTCTTCTTCAACCTCAACATATTCATAGTTATCCTTTTCGCTTTCGGGAATCTCAATGATAACATCATAGATTTCATTAACAATAATGTGCTGGAACATCATTGAGGGAACAACATTTCCGCCGTTCTGAGCCTTGAGTTCATTCGACTTATTTACATACCAGTCAATCTGATCCTGATGAACATAGTCGTAGCCGCCGTTTTCTTCGTCATACATATTTGAGTCAAACATCCAGAGATTGTAAGCAACCTTGCTCGAATCGGTTGATGAGTATATGGGAACATTGTATGTACCACAGCCATAAAGAGCTTCGCCTTCATCAATTGCAATGCAGTTATCATACTTCTGATAAATTGCCATCTGCTCTTCTTTTGAAACAATCTGTTCTGCATCGTGGTTGCCGAAAACAACTGCAACGGGAACATCGAGTTCATTAAACACAGACATAAAGTTATTGATTGCATTTTCAACAAGAAGAAGGTCGATTGCTTTGATGCCTACGGTTGCGCTGCCTGCGGAGATATTATCGCCTGTAAGCACAATAAGATCAGGCTCTGCAGCAATAACAGCATCCTTCAGAAACTGCTTTGTTGCGGGAGTAAGAATTGTTCCGTCCTGAATGTCAGCAATCTGCATAATGCGGAACTCACCGTTGCTGTTGAACTGAAGCTTGTTGTCTGCGCTCTGTGCCGATGCGCTTGCAGGGATAAGCATTGCAAATGCAAGCACAAAAACAAGCATAACCGAAATAATCTTTTTCATTGATAATCTCTCCTTTGATATAAATTTATTACAAGATTACTTTAACATTATAACACTCATCAGACTCGTCAACAAGAATTAATTTAATTTCGGTGTTGTGCACAAAATAAATTTCATTTTTTTGGAAGTTATGCATAGTAAAAGTATAACATAAACTCATTTACAAATCAGGTATACTTATGATAAAATATTAAAGAATAGGAGATTTTATTATGAATATTTTAAAGTTTATTTTGGCGGTGATTATGGTGCCCATCAATCTTTTTAACTTCATTTTCGGCGGTTATGCCTACCCTGCTGTCAGCCGTGACGGCGGATATCTTTTCTGCCATTTCGTCGGCAACGGACCCGGCGAAGAAAGAATCCACTTTGCGCTTAGCAAAGACGGCTATAACTTCAGACCTCTCAACAACAACGAGCCCGTTATACTCCAAACAAAAGGCAAAGAGTGCGTGCGTGACCCTTACATTCTCAAGGGTGAAGACGGATTTTTCTACATAATCGGCACGGATATGAAATGTGAGGAAGGCTGGACTTCCAACCATGCTCTCGTGACGTGGAAATCCTCCGACCTTGTTAACTGGACGGACGAAACAATAATAGACATCCGTGATTTTGGCGGTGAATTTGCAAACACTACCCGTGCTTGGGCACCTCAGGCAATATGGGATGATGAAAAGCAGGCGTATATGGTCTACTGGGCAAACTCAACAGTTGAAAATGATGTTGCAGCAATGTATTATGCACACACAACCGATTTCAAGACTATGACTGTGCCACAGCTACTTTATGAAAGACCCGGAATTCAGACAATTGACGGCGACATAACATTCAACGAAGATAACGGATATTATTATCTTTATTTTAAACACGACGAAGACCAGACGATTGCTTATGTCAAATCAAAATCGCTTACGGGACCTTACGAAGAACCAAGCGTCGTTGTTTCTCTTTCACCTCACGGAGTTGAAGGCAGTTCAATGTATAAAATCACAGGCACAGATTCGTGGATAATGATAATGGACGAATACGGCACTGGCAATTATTTTATGCAGCAAACAACGGATATGGAAAACTTCAGACCTGTCAAATCCGATAATTTCAGCTTTGACGGCGTAAGGCCCCGCCATGGCTCGGTTGTTGCAATATCTGATGAAGACTGTAACAGGCTCATTGAAGCGTTCGGAATAACGAAATAAATAATTTGAATTTTGGAGGATATAATTATGAAATGTGCAATTTACGGTGCAGGCTCACTCGGTACGGTGCTCGGAGCTTATATGACCAAAAACGGTGTTGATGTTGAACTCGTCAACCGCAACAAAGCTCACGTTGCCGCACTCAATGAAAAGGGCGCACACATCACCGGCACGGTAGAAATGACCGTTCCCGTAAAGGCAATTACCCCTGACGAAATGAGCGGAAAGTACAGCGTTATTTTTCTTATGACAAAACAGCTTTTCAATAAAGAGGTTGTCACATTCCTCAAGCCTTTCCTTACCGATGACGGTGTTATCGTTACTCTTCAAAACGGTATTCCTGAGCCTGGAATCGCTGAAATAATCGGCAAAGAGCACACAATGGGTTGTGCAGTTGAATGGGGCGCAAATCTCTCCGCACCCGGTGAATGCGTTCTCACCAGCGAACCGGACAGCCTTTCATATCATATGGGCAAAATGGACGGCATCACTGATGAGCAGGTTGCAAGAGTAACCGAGCTTCTCGAAAAGATGTGCCCCGTCCACTTCGAAGAAAACCTTATCGGCACAAGATGGTCAAAGCTTCTCATCAATGCTACATTCTCTGGTCTGGGTACCGTTATGGGCGGCACATTCGGTTCGGTTACGGGCGACGCATTTGCACGAAAGGTTGCAATCCGCTGTATGAAAGAATGCATTGACGTTGGCCATGCGGCAGGCGCTGAATTTGCACCCGTTCAAGGCAAAAATATCACAAGCCTTTTCTACTATAAGAACGCATTCAAACGTAAAATCGGCGAACTTCTTATTCCCATTGCAATGAAGAAGCATGTTGACATCATTCCCTCAATGCTTCAGGATCTTCGCAACGGCAAACCCTGCGAAGTTGATGCAATCAACGGCGTTGTTTGCGAATGGGGCAAAAAATGCGGCGTTCCCACACCCATAAATGACAGAATCGTTGAAATTATCAAAAAGGAGCAGTCCGGCGAACTTAAACTCGAATCCTCAAACATAAAGCTGTTTGAAGATTTAATCAAATAATTCTTCGGCAAATTTTTTGATTTATTTTCGACAGGAAATATTATAAAAAAAGTGAGCACAATGATATAAACAGGCTGCAAATATGCTGAAGTGTTGTACCGGCGATATTTTTAATATTTCGATTGTATTAAATAAAACAACACTTTCCGGTACCGAAAGTGTTGTTTTTATAGTTTTTTCTCAGCAACAACCATCAAACAAACCCAACAAACAAGTCAAATAACACCCAAAAACATAAGTTTACAAAAAGTTCACAATTAAAATATCACATTTTGTCGGTTTTGGGTGTTTTATTATAAGGATAATATCAATTATTATCGGAAGGAGAGGTTTTCTGTGTGTGCGGTAACCGCTCATTATAATGATGAATTACGGCATATTGAATATGCAGTTGAAAAATACAGTCAGATGCTTTTTCGCATTTGCTACAACATTCTCAATAACAAACACGATGCTGAAGACGCTCTTCAGGAAACCTTTTTAAGATATATGCTCAAGGCACCTCTTTTCAAGGATTCCGATCACGAAAAAGCTTGGCTGATAAAGGTTGCAACCAACATCAGCAAGAATATGTGCCGTTTCAATGCACGTCACGCGGTTGAAAATCTTGAAGACCTTAAAGGCATCGGCATAAGAGATGCTGACAGAGACATTTTTGAACTGATAATGCATCTGCCTTCAAAATACAAAATCGTGCTTGATTTGTACTACATTGAGGGATATAAAGCAAATGAAATTGCCGATATCACCAACACGTCCCCTGTAACTGTGCGTAAACGTCTTCAGTACGGACGTAAACTATTGAAAAAAGAGTTTGAAAGGAATGATTTGAATGAAACCAAATAATCATATTAACGAATACAGAAGAGTTATGAACTGCGTTGATATTGATGACACGGTAAAACAGCAAATCATCACAAACTGCGCCCGATACAGCACCATGAAGAAAATCAGATCAGGCAAAAATAAAATTATTGCAGTCATCAAAGAAAAGACAACTGAAAACTTCTAAATCATTTCCTATCTCCTTGATTCGTTAAAGAACCGTTGCTTTTGCGACGGTTCTTTTTTTATATGGAGGGTTTAGTTTCAAAAAAACAAATCAAAAATTGTATAATATTACCAAAACGGAGGATAAAAAGATGAAAGAGCCTATGCTGTACAGGATAATCCGTCGTCCGCTCGGAGCTGCTTTCAAGGCGATTTTCAAGCCGGTAATCATTGGCAAGCGCTACATTCCCGAAAGCGGAAGAATCATCCTTGCAGGCAATCACACAAATTATCTTGACTGCATCCTTGTTGGATGCGCCACAAAAAGATGCGTTCATTTCCTTGCAAAAGACGAACTGATGAAAGGTCCTTTAAAATTTATTTTTAAAGGAATGGGCATCATCCCCGTCAACAGAAGAACAAAGGACAAAGCAGCGCTTGAATCCGCAATTGCAACTCTCAACGATGAAAAACTTATCGGAATTTTCCCTGAGGGCACAATTAACAGAACGGATGACATAATTATGCCGTTCAAATTCGGCGCGGTAAAAATGTCACGCGATGCAAAAGCAGACATCGTGCCGTTCGTTATTACGGGAAAATACAAAGCTTTTGAAAGAAACGTCAAAATCAGATTCTTTGAGCCTCTGAAACCCGATGCAGACCTCGAAGAAGCAAACGAGAGATTAATGAAAATCGTATCTGACGAACTTAAAAAGGAGAACATCAAAAAATGAGCAAAAAACCCGAAGAAAAAGAACTTGGCTATAAGCTTCTCACTCCGCTGATGAGAGCTGCATTCAAGCTTTACTATACACCTGAAATTATCGGCGCAGAAAAAATTCCCAATGACGGTTCAATCGTTATTGCCGGCAATCATAAGCACGTCTATGACCAGTGCCTTACAATAATGGCAACAAAAAGAGTTATTCATTATATGGCTAAAAAAGAATATTTCGACGGCTGGCTTGCACCCCTTTTCAGAGCCGTCGGATGCATTCCCGTTGACCGTTCAAGAAAAGATTTTTCAAGTGCAATGTCAGCAATGAAGGTTTTGAAAAAGGAAGGTGCGATCGGTATTTTCCCTGAGGGAACAAGAAACAAAACCGATGATTTTCTTCTCCGTTTTAAAACTGGTGCTGTTTCAATGGCAAAGAAAACCGATTCATACATAGTACCCTTCGGTCTGACCGGCGACTACAAATTCCGCAGTAAAAATCTGACAATCCGCTATGGCGAACCCTTCAAGGTTGGCGATATGACGGTTGAAGAAGCAAACGACAAGCTTCGCAGAGAGGTTGAGCATCTTATGCTTGAAAATCTCAGTGAAGAAAAAGAAAACCGTAAAAACGCATAGGAGAATAAAAAATGAGAATAGGTATGGATGTCGGCTCAACCACTCTCAAGTGCGTTGCAATCGACGATAACAACAACATAGTTTACAAAGCATACGAGCGTCACTATTCAAAAATTGCAGAGAAAAGCGCCGCAATGCTTTCTGAAATCATAACCAAACACCCTCAGTTCGAAAAATCATCACTCACGGTTTCGGGCTCTGCAGGTATGGGTTTTGCAACCGCACTGGGTCTTGAATTTGTGCAGGAAGTTTATGCAACAAGAGTCAGTGTTTCACGTCTTCTGCCAGGCACGGATGCTGTTATCGAGCTTGGCGGAGAAGATGCCAAGATCCTCTTTTTTACCGGCGGCGTTGAAGTCAGAATGAACGGCTCATGCGCAGGCGGTACGGGTGCATTCATCGATCAGATGGCATCGCTTCTTGGCGTTGACCCCACCCAGATGAACACTCTTGCCGAAAGCCACGAAAAAATTTATTCAATCGCATCAAGATGCGGTGTTTTTGCAAAATCCGATATTCAGCCTCTGCTCAATCAGGGTGCAAGAAAGAACGATATTGCCGCAAGTATTTTCACCGCAGTTGTCAATCAGACAGTCGCAGGTCTTTCTCAGGGCAGAAAAATCGAAGGCAACGTTGTTTACCTCGGCGGACCTCTTTACTTCCTTTCAGAGCTTCGCAAGGCATTCGACAAAGGACTCGGAGTAACAGGTACTTGCCCTGAAAACGGACTTTATTTTGTTGCGCTCGGTGCAGCTTATTCTTCTGAAGGCACCGTGCTCGATATGAAGGATGTTACAGAAAAAATTGCAAACGCAAAGGAAAGCGGCGAATATCTCGGCGCAACTCCCCTCTTTGCAAACGAAAAAGAATACGAAGAATTTGCAGCACGACACGCAAAAAACACCGTTGAAACCGACGTTGCAATCAAAAAAGGTGAAGAAGTTTACATCGGCATAGATGCCGGCTCAACAACAGTCAAAGCGGCTGTTATCAACAAAAACGGCGAAATCGTTACAAGCCGATATATGCCCAACAGCGGTGACCCCGTATCACTTATCAAGAAATTTCTTGTTGAATTCTACGAAGAATTTCCTGATGCGGTTGTTGCATCAAGTGCTGTTACAGGCTATGGCGAGGACATAATCAAAAATGCATTTGCAGTGGATTTCGGTCTTGTTGAAACCGTTGCACACTTCACTGCCGCAAAGAAATTCAAACCTGACGTTGATTTCATCATCGACATCGGCGGTCAGGACATCAAGTGCTTCAAAATAAGAAACAACGCTATCGACAACATCTTCCTTAATGAAGCTTGTTCCTCGGGTTGCGGCTCGTTCCTTCAGACATTTGCTGCCGCCTGGGGATATGGAATCGAGCAGTTTTCAAAGCTCGGTCTTTTTGCAGACAGACCCGTTGACCTCGGCTCACGCTGTACTGTATTTATGAATTCTTCCGTCAAGCAGGCGCAGAAGGACGGCGCAACAATCGAAAACATCTCCGCCGGTCTTTCAATCAGCGTTGTTAAAAACGCACTTTATAAAGTTATCAGAGCATCAAGTGCCGATGAACTCGGCAAAAACATAGTTGTTCAAGGCGGTACATTCCTCAACGATGCTGTGCTTCGTGCTTTTGAACAGGAAATCGGCAGAGATGTCGTGCGTCCCGCTATATCAGGCATTATGGGTGCATACGGCGCAGCTCTTTATTCAATGGAAAGAGCAACCTCGAAGAGTACTCTCATTTCAGCAAAAGAGCTTGAAAGCTTTGAACATAAAGTTAAGGCAGTCACCTGCGGAAAGTGCAGCAACAATTGCCGTCTGACCGTTAACACCTTCTCTTCGGGCAGAAGCTTTATCGGCGGCAACAGATGCAGCAAGCCTCTCGCAAAGGCAAACACAAACGCAGGCGATAATATGTTTGATTACAAACGTGAGCTTCTCTCTGGTTATGCTCCCGTCAAGGGTAAGAGAGAAACAATTGGTCTGCCGATGGGTCTTAATATGTTTGAGCTTCTTCCCTTCTGGCACACCTTCTTCACAAGCCTCGGCTTCGGAATCGCACTTTCTGAAAAATCAACAAGAGAGCTTTATGTTTCCGGTCAGCACACAATCCCTTCGGACACCGTCTGCTACCCTGCAAAACTCCTTCACGGTCACATTGAATCACTCCTTGCACAAAAGGTTGAAAATATTTTCTATCCATGTATGACATACAACCTTGATGAAGACCTTGGCGACAACCATTATAACTGCCCCGTTGTTGCATATTATCCCGAAGTTATCCGCTCTAATGTCGGCGACCTTAAGAAAATTAACTTTATGTGGGATTATGTCGGTCTGCACAGACCCAAGGATTTCGCAAAGAAGATTCACGGAATCCTCAGCGCACACTTCAGCGGACTTTCAAAATCCGAAGTCAAAGCGGCGGCAAATAAGGCTTATGCCGAATACAACAGCTTTATGAATAAAATCCACGTCAAGGGAATGGAGTACCTTGAAGCGGCAAAGAAAGCTGACAGACCCGTCATCGTGCTTTGCGGCAGACCCTATCACCTCGACGAAGAAATCAACCACGGCATTGACAAACTCATCTGCGAATGCGGTGCAACCGTAATCACGGAGGACAGCGTTAGTCCGCTTGTTGAAAAATTCCCCACAACCGTTCTCAATCAGTGGACATATCATTCAAGACTCTATGCTGCTGCAAAATACGTTGCAAAAAAGAACGATAAAGACCTCAACATCGTTCAGCTTGTTTCGTTCGGATGCGGCGTTGATGCAATCACAACTGATGAAATGAGAACAATCCTCGAAAAAGACGGCAAGATTTATACACAGATTAAAATTGATGAAATTTCAAACCCCGGCGCGGTTAAAATCAGACTCCGCAGTCTGTTTGCCGCAACAGGAAGATAAGGAGGTGCAATTATGAGTAAAAAAGTTATCGAAGACAGAGTTGAATTTACCAAAGACATGATGGATTATACCATTCTTGCACCCAATATGCTTGAAATCCATTTCAGTCTGCTTATCAACATTTTCGGTCAGTACGGCTATAAAACAGAGCTTCTTAAAAACGACGGCAGAACCGTTGTTGACGAAGGCCTCAAGTATGTTCACAACGACACCTGTTATCCCGCTTTGCTAGTTATCGGTCAGCTCATTGATGCGCTGAACACAGGCAAATATAACCCCGACAAAACAGCTCTTCTCATCACTCAGTCGGGCGGCGGCTGCAGAGCTTCAAACTACATTCATCTTCTCAGAAAAGCTCTCAAAAAAGCGGGTTATCCCCAGGTACCCGTTATCTCGCTCAACCTCTCGGGTCTTGAAAAGAACAGCGGCTTTAAAATCCGCCTTTCAATGGCTCTCAAGATGCTCTCTGCCGTTATCTACGGCGACCTGATTATGCTTCTCAAAAATCAGGTTGAACCTTATGAAGTCAATAAAGGCGATGCAGAAAAACTTACCCAAAAATGGATTGATGACCTGAGTGCTCAGATGCAGAATGGCAAAGGATATTCATTCTTTGAAATCAAAAAGACTCTTCCGAAAATTACAGAGAGTTTCTCAAAAATTCCTCTTGATAAGAGCATAACAAAAACCAAGGTCGGCGTTGTCGGTGAAATCTATGTTAAGTATTCACCCCTCGCAAACAATCATCTTGAGGAATTCCTTTTCGAGCAGGGATGCGAGGTTATGGTGCCCGGTCTTCTCGGCTTCATCAATTTCAAAGTTGATAACAGACTCGAAGACATAAAACTCTACGGCGGCAATCCTTTCAAGAAAATCGCCATGAGAATTGCCATGTGGTATCTTGCAAACACGGAAAAATGCCTTAATGATGCCGCTGCGGCTTACGGAAAGTTCACCGTTCCCGCACCCTATGCACACATCAAGGAAATCTGCACCAAAATCATCGGACCCGGATGCAAGATGGGTGAAGG
>JAZNHM010000051.1:0-25201 GCA_045576955.1 Acutalibacteraceae bacterium
AGACGGCCCCATGGCTCAGACTAAGGAACATCTCCTTCTTGCTCGTCAGGTTGGCGTTCCCAGAATCATCGTTTTCATGAACAAGGTTGACCAGGTTGACGATCCCGAACTCCTCGAGCTCGTTGAAATGGAAATCCGTGAAACTCTTGCTGAGTATGAATTCGACGAAGATGCTCCCATCATCAAGGGTTCAGCTCTTCAGGCTCTCAGCTACGAAGGTGGCGACCTCAACGCTCCTGAGCTTGCTCCTATCCAGGAACTCATGGCTGCTGTTGACGAATATATCCCCACTCCTGACCGTAAGGCAGACCTTCCCTTCATCATGCCCGTTGAAGACGTATTCACAATCACTGGTCGTGGTACTGTTGCTACTGGTAGAGTTGAAAGAGGTCAGCTCAAGACAGGTGAAGAAGTAGAAATCGTTGGTCTTACAGACGAAAAGAGAAAGGTAGTTGTTACCGGTATCGAAATGTTCCGTAAGATTCTTGACTACGCAGAGGCAGGCGACAACATCGGTGCTCTTCTTCGTGGTGTTCAGAGAAGCGAAATCGAACGTGGCCAGGTTCTTGCAAAGCCCGGTTCAATCAACCCCCACACCAAGTTCACAGGTCAGGTTTACGTTCTTTCAAAGGAAGAAGGCGGCCGTCATACTCCCTTCTTCAACAACTATCGTCCTCAGTTCTATTTCAGAACAACTGACGTTACAGGTGTTATCAACCTTCCCGAAGGCACAGAAATGTGCATGCCCGGCGACAACGTTGATATGAACGTTGAACTTATCACTCCCATCGCTATTGAAAAGGGTCTCCGTTTCGCTATCCGTGAAGGCGGCAGAACTGTTGGTTCAGGCGTTGTTATTGATATCGCTGAATAATTAAAAATTTCTTTTTTAGGAGCAATCTTCGGATTGCTCCTTTTTTCTTTCAAACAAAAAATCCACACAAAGAAAAATTCTTTGTGTGGATTTTAAACTATTATTTAATTATTTCTTTATTATCCCTTTCTCAACTGCAGTATGGGCGCAAAGCTTAAGGATGTCAACGATATTCTTGTCGATTCCGTCGGGGTAAAACGCATTTTCATAAATGCTTTCGCCGAAAATCATTTCGTAGAAGCAGGCACTTGCGAGATAACATCCGAGGTCGTTGCCGTGGAATCCGTCGTCAACGGTCAGGCGGTTTGATATAGTGTTGCGTGCGGTCTGCCACGCTCTTCCGCTCGGTATAATCAAATTGATGTCCGAATCCATTGAAGCATTTGCGTAAGCTTCGGTGAGCGCTTCATACATCTTCTGCGTGCTTCTGCCGTAGCTTGAAAATCCGGGATGATTGGTATCAGCTTCATATGCCCAGGTCTGATGTAGCATTATTTTGGCATTCGGCTGAACAATTCTGCAATATTCGACAAGCTCTGAAAGATACGGCGAATAGCTTTCAGGAATACCGCTCAGATGGCTGCACTGCTGAATGGTGATTATATCCCATTCTTCGTCTTCAACCGCTTCGTGAAGAGCAACCTCGGGTGCACGTGACACCTCTGTTTCGTGCGGAAGATAAACCTCATAATCATACTCAGTCTTTTCTTCTCTCCAATTGTTCCAATGCTGCTCAAGCGAACATCCGCCTATAAAAAGATTGCAGAGCAAAAGCTCTTTGCCGTCTGCCTTTGCCATATGCGGCAAAAATTTATGAGCATTAGTCGAAAAACTGTTGCCGATTGAAAGTACGTTCATTATTTTTCACCTTTCATTATCCGGGGAAGAACCTTTCTGTCCTCGGCGTTGTTGCTTTTTTCCATCATAACAAAGTAGATAGTGATGAGGAAAAGATAGGGAAACGGTGCGAAAATACCGGGGTTCACAAGCGACATAAGCTCGAGTCCGATATATGAAAGAAACATGATGATATTAAAGAATGTGAAATTTTTAAGTAATGTTTTGATACGCAGATAAATAAGATATCCGTAGGCGGCGATACCGCAAATTCCAAAGCTTCCGATAACCTGGATGGGGGAGCAATGATACCAGCAAAGCGCAAAATCGGCGCTTTTATGAACATCTCTGTTGCCCATATATCCGATACCTCTGCCGAAAAGGGGATTTGATTTAAAATCCTCTATTCCTCTGGGGATAAGCTGAAGTCTGATTGAATTTTCGTTCGGGTCAACAAGACGCTGAAGTGTGTAACTCAAAGTGTCAATCCAGACCTCGTATGTAAGAGCAGTGACAACAAGCGATGCGCCGATAATTGCAGCAATTGCGGGTCTGTGCCTTTTGTCGAGAATAAACATAACAATAATGCAGAGTATAAGCTCGAGCATACCAAAAAGCATTCCGCCTCTTGAACCTGTAAAAAGGATAAGAATGTAGTCGAGAATGCCGATGAAGAAAAGGCCAAAATCCTTTGCAGAAAGATAAAATGCAAACGGCATTGCAAGCATCAGCATTGTAGCAGCATTGTTGCGCCACTGGAAAGGAATAATCTCAAATCCGCCGACAAGCTGGTCGCGGTTGCTGAAATATTCTTCGAAAAGGCATACAGCAAGCAGACAGATAACGCAAACCATCATTTTTGAAAATTTTTCAGCGTAAGAATAAGAATCTCTTGCTTGAAGGCTTGCGCTCATATACGAGTAAATGATAAGCATTGCGAAGCCGAGCATAAAAATATAAAAGAGCGATGTGTAAGAAAAATACTCTTTTGCGGAGATAATGCCAACACCGCCAAGGGTGACAGCAACGGATGTTGCCAGAATGCCTTTAAAACACATTCCCTTTGCAAAATGCGCCTTAAAACGCACGAAATGGCAGATAATAAGAACGACCATAATTGGCACAACCCACCAGTATCCGAGAAAAGTGCTGAACGAATTCTTGCACCGTATTGCAAAGCAGGTTGTAAACATAATGATTTGCAGCAAGGGCATCCAATCATCGGTCAATGCCATCGTGATGCCGAAAATCAGCACGAAAGCAACCGTACCGATGATTTCACATCCGCTGAAAACGATTCCAACTGCACCGAGAAGCAGTATAACACTATACCAGTCGGAAACAAGAAATTTTTTGATTTTCTCCATAAAACACCTCGTTTATGAAAAATCATATAAATCATATATAAATAATATATCAATTTATCACAGTGAAGTCAATAAATCCGAAATTTTGTAACACTATTGTAAAAAGTACGCTTCGATAACCGTGACAATTATTACAATATTGTAAATTTTGGAAAAAACACTTGATTTTTCTTTAAATAGAAGCTAAAATACAAATTAGCACTCGAGAGGCAAGAGTGCTAAAATATGACAAATAATTTATCGGAGGTAAATAAATATGACTATTAAACCGCTTGCAGACAGAGTTGTTGTTAAGGCAGTTGAGGTTGAAGAAACCACAACAAGCGGAATCATCCTTGCAGCATCTGCTCAGGAGAAACCCCAGATTGCAGAGGTTGTTGCAGTTGGTCCCGGCGGAATGATTGACGGCAATAACGTTGAAATGTATGTTAAGGTTGGCGATAAGGTGATTACAAGCAAGTATTCGGGTACAGAAGTTAAGCTCAACAAGGAAGAATACACAATCGTCAAGCAGAGCGATATTCTTGCAATCGTAGAATAATTTAAAGTTTTTATAGGAGGATTTAATAATGGCAAAGCAGATTATTTACGGCGAAGAAGCCCGCAAAGCTCTTCAGGCAGGCGTTGATAAGCTTGCAAATACAGTTAAAATCACACTCGGACCCAAGGGCAGAAACGTTGTTCTTGATAAGAAATACGGTGCACCCCTCATCACAAATGACGGTGTAACAATTGCGAAGGAAATCGAGCTTGAGGACCCGTTTGAGAATATGGGTGCACAGCTTGTCAAAGAAGTTTCAACAAAGACAAATGACGTTGCAGGCGACGGCACAACAACAGCAACTCTCCTTGCTCAGGCTCTTATCAGAGAGGGCATGAAAAATGTTACCGCAGGCGCAAATCCCATGGTAGTCAGAAAGGGTATGGCAAAGGCTGTTGAAACAGCGGTTGAATGCCTCAAGAAGAACGCAAAGCCCGTTTCAAGCTCAAAGGATATTGCAAGAATCGGCACTATTTCTTCGGGCGACGAAGAAGTTGGCAAGTTCATTGCTGATGCTATGGAAAAGGTTACTTCTGACGGCGTTATCACCGTTGAAGAATCCAAAATTGCTGTTACCGAAGCAGAAGTTGTTGAAGGTATGCAGTTTGACAGAGGATATATTTCTCCCTATATGGTTACAGATACAGATAAGATGGAGGCTGTTATTGACGACGCTCTTATTCTTATCACAGACAAGAAGATTTCAAGCATTCAGGATCTTCTTCCTCTTCTCGAGCAGATTATGCACGCAGGGGGCAAGCTTATCATCATCGCAGAGGATGTTGAGGGCGAAGCTCTTTCAACAATTCTTGTTAACAAGCTCCGCGGTGTATTCACCGTTGTTTGCGTAAAGGCTCCTGGTTTCGGTGACAGAAGAAAAGAAATGCTTCAGGATATCGCTATCCTCACAGGTGGTGAAGTTATCACATCCGACCTCGGCCTTGAACTTAAGGATACTCAGATTTCACAGCTCGGCAGAGCGCGTCAGGTCAAGGTTTCAAAAGAAAATACAATTATCGTTGACGGCGTAGGTGCAAAGGAAGAAATCGCATCAAGAATCAGCCAGATTAAGCTCCAGATTGAAAATACAACCTCCGATTTCGACAGAGAAAAGCTTCAGGAAAGACTCGCAAAGCTTTCCGGCGGTGTTGCTGTTATCAAGGTTGGTGCCGCAACTGAAACTGAAATGAAGGAAAAGAAGCTCCGCATTGAAGATGCTCTTGCAGCAACAAAGGCAGCTGTTGAAGAAGGCTGCGTTGCAGGTGGTGGCGTTGCTCTCCTCAATACAATAGATGACGTTAAGGCTCTTCTTGACACAACAGATGATGCAGACGAAAAGACAGGTATCAAGATTGTTCTCAAGGCACTTGAAGAACCCGTTCGTCAGATTGCTGCAAACGCAGGTCTTGAAGGTTCTGTTATCGTTAATGCAATTATTTCATCCAAGAAGGTTGGCTACGGTTACAATTTTGCAACAGATAAATACTGCGATATGGCAAAAGCCGGTATTCTTGACCCCAAAAAGGTAACACGTTCGGCACTTCAGAACGCTGCTTCCGTTGCAGCTATGGTGCTCACAACAGAGAGTCTTGTTACCGATAAGCCCGACCCCGCTGCAGATGCAGCACAGGCAGCAGCAATGGCAGCTCAGGGCGGCGGAATGTATTAATCAGAATAAAAATTGATTTAAGGGCGGTCTTCGGACTGCCCTTTTTGCCTATTATTTACCAATTATTAATATTTACCTGCCGAATATGGTTTGACAATCGCAAAAAAGTATGATAAAATGCTTTTACAATTTTATTGATATAATACAGGAGGACAGAAAGATGAAAAAAGCAAAATCAATTCTTGCACTTCTTATGGCATTTGCTATGCTTATGAGTTTTGCTGTAACAGGCAATGCCGCAGCTGCAGATGCAGTCGCAGTAGAAAAAGAAAACAACGGAACATATGGAACTGCAACAGCTTTCGGATTTGCAACAAAAATCAAGGGAGTTCTCGGCACTGCAAGCGATAAAGACTACTTTTCATTCACATCGGATGCAGAAGGTCTTGCAACAGTAACAATCGCTCACGATGAGATTGTTGATGCAAGCCAGAATATCGCTTATTTCCAGGTTACTGTTTATGATGCATCAAAGAAAGAAGTAGCAGCATTCAGATCGACAGGCGCTGAAAAAGAAACAGTATCTCCCTCTTTTGCAATCAGTGCAAAGGCTACATATTTTGTTCTTGTAGAAATGGCTTCGATTCACAGCGATACTCTTGAATATTCAATTATCGCAAGCTTCGATAAGAATGCTCTCACAGAAAAAGAACCCAACAATCAGGCTGCAACAGCAACAAATCTTCAGCTTTCAACAAGCGGTTCTTCAAAGTCATATTATGGTACAATTGCGTCAACCGGTAAGGATGTTGACTTCTACAGAGTTGCTCCCGCAAAGGACGGAGTAATCTATCTTTATCTCTACAACGGCAACATCCCCTCAGACTTCAAGGCTACTCTTTACACTCATTACGAGGGTAAGGACGGTGTTCTTTTTGAAAAAGAAGTTACTTCAATTACAATCGATAAAAATCAGGATTCAGTAAAGAGCGTAGCTATCGGTGTTTACGGCAAAGAATATATGCTTGTGGTTGAAGGCCTCAACGGTAAGACCGGCGGCTACAGAACAAGAGTATTCTATCAGGCTGTTACAGATGCAGAGAAGGAATACAACGACCAGGAAGGCCTCTACAATCCCATTACTGTCGGCAAGCCTCTCCGCGGCACAATTGCGCATAGCAAGGATGTTGACTTCTACAGCTTCAATGCTGCAAAGGATAATATCGGCTATAAGATTTCCGTAAGCCTCGCTGATGCAAATTCACCCAAGACCGGTTCATGGAATGTAACAATCCGAGAAGGCAAAACCCAGACTATCGTTGCAAAGGCAGATAAGGTTGAAATCAAGGCAGAAAATCCTGTTGTTATTACCACTGATGCTCTTGCAACAGACAGAAACTATTATATCCAGATTGAAAAGGGCAGCACCCTTACAACAGAGATTTACAAAGTCAACGTTGAAGCAATAAAACCCGCCGCTGACAATAACGATAATAATAAGGATGAAAAGGAATTCGGCGAACAGATTGAGGAGTATTTCAATCAGTTCTGGGGTAACTTCGTTGAGTGGATTGATGAAGTTAATTTTATCGGTATCATCAAAGACATCATCCCCGGTATTTCTGCGGCAATGCCCACACTCTTCACTTGGCTTATCTCATTGTTCGGTTAATCTAATCAAATTAATTACAAACGGGGCTGTACAAACAGCCCCGTAAAACATTGAAAGGGGTATTATATGGCTTTTGACAGTAACTTTAAACCCGTGCTGAGATTTATGGTTGTCAGCGACGTGCATTACAGAGACGAGCATTCAGTTGAGCGCGAAAGAATGGAGCTTGCGCTTAAAACCGCATATGAACTCAGCGAAAAAGAGGTGTATTCAAAGCTGGATGCTCTTTATGTGGTTGGCGACTTTGCAACAAGCGGTTCAAGACCTCAGATGCTTGCATTCAAGGATACTCTTGAAAAATATCTTAAGCCCGAAACGACTTTAAATCTCTCAATGGCAAGCCACGAATTCCATGGAGAAGGAGAGCCTGCGGCGCTTGAAAAATTCAAGGAAATCTATGCTCAGGACCCTGATACCCACAGAGTTATCAACGGATATCACTTTATCAGTGTAACAACCACCAACGGCTGTCATTTTGATGATGCAAAAAGAGCTTGGGTTAAAGCTGAGCTTAAAAAAGCTGCTGCGGATGATCCCAGAAAGCCGATTTTCTTCTTCCAGCATCCTCATATTATGGGCACCGTTTACGGTAGTGCAAACTGGGGTGAGGATGAGCTTACCGATATTCTTATGAACTACCCGCAGATAATAAATTTCTCAGGTCATTCACACGCGCCTATCAACGACCCCCGTTCCATCCATCAGAGACACTTCACATCGCTCGGAACAGGAACTCTCAGCTACTTTGAACTTGATGAATTTGATAAGTATTGCAGCACAATCCCACCCGAAAAAGAAAAGGCTGCGCAGATGCTTTTTGTTGAGGCTGATGCAGAGATGAGAGTCAGAGTTTATCCCTATGACCTCATCACTTCGAACTTCTTCCCGATGACCTGGAAAATAGATGCTGCCTGGGATGTCAAGTCTTTCCTTTATACTGATGCACGTTATAAAACAACTGTTGCACCCTACTTTGAAGACGGCGCAAAGGCTGTTATTTCGGATGTTACCGAAGACGGTTTCAAGGTTACTTTTGACCAGGCAAAAACGGAAGATGTTTATGTCAATGACTACAATGTTATAGTCAAAAACAGTGACGGCGTAACGGTTCGTAACACAACACTTTGGAGTGAATACTACTTCTATGAAATGCCTGAAAAACTGAGCGTCACCTTTAACGAACTCAATAAAAATGAGACTTATCAGGTTGAAATCTATGCGGGAAGTTTCTGGAAAACAATCAGCGAAAAGCCGCTCCTTAGTGACAAAATAGAATTATAAAAGCCACCAAAACAAGCTTATTTAAGTATTTTCTTAAATAAGCTTGATTTTTTTTTGCCGATATTATAAAATGTACGCTATAATAGGATTATTATGGAGTATTATCGAAATCTATACCCTGTTTTAATAAGGAAGGTGAATATTTTGGACGAGAAAACAAATGTTGCTGTCGAGGAAACCGTTGATCCTGAAAAGGTTCAAAGGCATCTTGACCAGCAGAATAAACGCTATCTCAGTCCCAAGCACTATGTTGCCTATATTCTTTCAGGATTTGGTGACACAAACTGGAATTCATTCACAAACAAAGAATCTTTTTATTTCGCAACAACTTTTTTGGGTATTTCCGCAAAAACGTGGACTACCGCCAGCACAATCAGCGGTATTCTTGATGCTGTTGATAATGCTGTTTCAGGTCTTATAATCGACAGAACAAGAACACGATGGGGACGAGTCCGCCCGTATCTTCTGCTGACCCTTCCTTTCTGGTTTTTCTCTTCGTTCACGCAGTGGATTCTGCCCGACGGAATGAGTCAGCCGGCACTTCTTGTGTGGTTTTTCCTGTTTAATTACATAGGTTCAATCGCTAACTCGTTTTATAATACGAGTTATCAGACGATTCTTTACAACATAACCCCCAATGTTTCAGAGCGTAACAGACTTATTGCAACGGATGCTTATGCTGACCTGCTGGGTGTCTGGTTGCCATCTCTGTTCCCGCTTTTTGTTGACTTTCTGAATGTTCCGACACGTTATGTCTACATAGGCGGTGCATCGTTCTTTATCGGCTGTGTACTTATATTCAGAACATACGGCTTTTTTGCACTGAAAGAAAGAATGCCGCTTGCTTCAAGAGAAGAAATGCAGCATATGGGTCTTGTTGAAACGTTTAAAACCGTCGGCACCTGCAGACCAATGTGGGTTCTTATCATCAAGAATTTCTTCGCAGTAGGTAAGAGTACAGGTGAAAAAGTTCAGAACTTTTTCTGGATAAACTGTATGGGCAAGCTTTCGCTCAGCTCGATTTCTGGTCTTTTCACAGGTCTCCCCAGCTATTTTGTGCTTCCGCTTGCACCGAAGCTCACAAAGAAATTCGGCCTCAGAAATCTTGCGGCAGCGAGCTATATGTTCTGCGGCATATGTTATTTCATTATGTGGGTTGTTGGTTATAAGCCTTTCGGAGAAGATCATTTCATACTCAATTTTATTTGGATTGTCTTTGCACTCACATGCTGCGGCTCGGTTAACAGTATTCAGAGATACTGCAGCACCGCCCTTAACGGTGATCTCTACGATTATGTAGAGTGGAAATCGGGTG
This sequence comes from Acutalibacteraceae bacterium, assembly GCA_045576955.1. Taxonomy (GTDB): domain Bacteria; phylum Bacillota; class Clostridia; order Oscillospirales; family Acutalibacteraceae; genus CAG-177. The sequence goes on from JAZNHM010000051.1 coordinate 9,497, forward strand.
TGCGTAACGAAGCAACTATCACCGCAGCGATGGGTTATATGACTCTTATCTCAACAGCTGTTGCGAATATTCTCAGCGGTGTAATAATTGACGCAATCCATTTTGAGCCTCTTCTCGATGTAACGGGAAAGGTTATTCCTCAGACAGACCCCGCAATGCTCAGAGGATTATGGGCAGTTTTTGCTCTCGCTCCCGCAGTCGGTAGATTTATGAAGGGTGTAACACTTCTCTTCTTCAATGTTCACGGAAAGACAAGAGAGACTATGATGTACGAGCTTGCAAAAATCCGTGCTGCAAAGGTTATCGATACTGAAACAGCAGAATAAAATGACGGTTTCGGTTATTTTGTCGGAGTTGTATAAAAAATTTTCCATTATTTATATATAAATAATATTAAAAAGCTATTGAAAATAAGTTTGTAATGTGTTAAAATGACTTGTATTATATGAAAGTGTCGCTTGTCGGCTTTCAAGCATTAAGGAGGAAAATGCTTATGAAACATTTGAAGAAATCATTAGCCTTGCTTCTTGCATTGGTAATGATTTTCAGCTCAATGTCGGTTGCGGCTTCCGCTGCGGCTGTCGGAGAGCCCGATGCGGGTGAAGAATCCGTAACATTTACCGTTAAGTTTTTCAGAAACAAAAACCGCGGTAAAACAGATCCGGAGGGTAATGCGCTCCCCGCAGAATGGGTTGTGACAAATACTGCTGCCCCCGGCGAATACGTAAAGGCAAGAGTTTATCTTTCAACAAACTATGCCACTCACGGTGTTACATCATCGCTTGTCTTTGATTCAAATTTCTTTGAAGCAATCAAAGCATCGGCGGATGTCAGCAAACTTGAAAATCCCACAAGTTTCCCCCAGAACGTTACCGGTGTAACTTCTTCTACAACTGACCAGAAGAATTATGTTGCAATTGCCAAGGGTGGAGTTCAGCAGCAGGGTAAACTTACTTCAAAGAAAACTTACAGACCTGACCCCACACTTTACACACCGTTCTCGTTCCTTATTTCAAAGGGCATCATTTCGGCGGATGATTTTGAGGGCAAGGATCTTATCTACAGTAACGTTTCTTTCTCGATGTCTTCATTCCCCAATACGGTTGTTCTTACCGATGCAAACGATAACTGGTATGATGAATTCTATTTCACCGTTAAAAACAATAGTGCAACAAACACTGTTGATAACAAAGGCGAAGCAGAAATTCCTTCAAATCTCAGAGGTACCGAGGAAACATATAAGCTCGGCGTATATACACCGGCAGTTGATGTTCAGAAGGGTGAATACGGAGCTTCATATGACAAAACATCCATTATGGGTTCTTCGTGGGAGATTGCTGATGATAAATTCATCAGCAACATAGGTTGGATTACAACCACCGGTGAAGTTCTTCTTGATGCAAACGGCGGCGAATTTGCAGACGAAGCAACAACCGCAGAAATCAAGGGTATCATCGGAAGCTCAATTGAAGGAGCTGTTACTGAAAAAGAAGCTGATATTTCGAGAGCAGGTTTCAAACTTCTTGGTTGGTCAAACCTCAAAACTTCCAAGGGTGCGCTTATTTCTGAAGAAATTCTCAGAGCAATTAACTTCAGTAATATGAGCAATGCGGATATCGAAGCTCTCGGCTGGAAACTCAATTCCAACAACATCGGTTTCCTTGATAAGGAAGCGTTCCCCGATGCAAAAGCGGGAGATGCCCTTACAGAAGAGATGGTTGCAGCGCTCGACCTCAAGAGTAAGGATGCAACAACACTTCAGGGTTACGGTTTCAATGTAACAACAAAGATTCTCGAAACTCTTGCAGTGGACGAGCCCAACACAAAGTTTGAACACGAGGGTTATACCCTTTATGCTCTTTGGGATAACAGCGGCAGCACAGAATATAAGGTTGAAACATATCTTATGGATGTAAACGGCAACTATCCTTCAGAGGCAACACAGACTGACTCGTTCTACGCAGAAGCAGGTTCAATAGTTCCTCTTCAGGCTGGTGCAAGAGAAGGTTTCACTCTTGACACAGATAAGAGTTCAGAAAGCATTATCGTGGAATCAGATCCCGAAAACCCCTCCGTGCTTAAAGCTTATTACACAAGAAATCAATATAAATTAACTTATAAATACGAAGATGCCAGCGGTTCACACGAAGAAACAGAGCTTGTTTACTTCGGTCAGACTGTTCCCGAGTTTGACTCGCTTCCCACAAGTGAGTTTACATTAATAATAACCGACGGTGAAGGCAACCCCATCGCAACAATGCCTGAAAAGATGCCCGCACACGACATCGTGGCTGCTGTATCCACTCCGTACCAGGTTGTTTATCTCTTTGATGCCGGTGAAGGCGCAACCTTCCCCAACGGCGAGAGAACAATGAGATATGCTTATAAGTACGGCGAAGAAACAATTGAGCCGCCCCATCCCGCAATGCCCGGCTATGAATTTGTCGACTGGGATTATGATATTCCCGAAACGGCAACGGTTAACAAGACTTTCAACGCTATTTATAATGCTTTTGGCGACACTGATGAAACAACTTATTCCGTAACCTTCTATGACAGCAAGGGTGAAATCATTCACTATGAAGACGGTCTCTGGTATGGTTACGAATACGAATCAATCGATATTCCTGAAGGCTACAAAGAAACAGCATGGCAGCTTAAGGATGGCGATCCCGTTTCATTCCCCTATATCATCACAGGCGATACAGAGTTCGAACCCGTCAGCGATGATGCAAACGTTTACAATGCATACTTCTTTGAGGACGCAGCAGATACAGAACCTTATGCAATAAGCGCAACAACATACGGCGAAAAAATTGTTGCTCCTGCAGCCCCCGAGAAGTACGGTCACCAGTTCCAGGGCTGGTCAACAGACCCCGAAGCTGAAGCTGAAGAAGAACTCGGTGTGATGGATAACACAGAAGGCAAGACTTTCTATGCAGTATTCATTCCCAACGAAGTTACTCTTACGTTCAATACAGGTGACGGAGTTGATGCAATTGATCCCATCACCGGTAAGTTTGATGAAGATTACGATAAGCCCGAGAATCCCAAAAAACCCGGATACACATTCGACGGTTGGGTTAACGAAAAAGGCGAACCTGTTAATCTTCCCGAAACACTTCCCGCAGAAAGTGCAGAGTACACCGCAATATGGAGCGCTATATCTTATAATGTAATATATAAGAACGGCGATGTTCTTGTAGGCGAAATTGACAAGGTTAAGACTGATGATGCAGTAAGTGTTCGTGATGGTCTTGCACTTCAGAAGGAAGGCCACAAATTTGCTGGTTGGTTAAGCAGTGCAGACGGCAAGATTTATAACAATCCTGCAGATGCAGAGACTCTCACAGTATTCGTAATGCCCGCAGGCGATGTAACACTTGAAGCACAGTGGGTTGCCAACAAGCACGTTGTAACCCTTGATGCGAACGGTGGCGCATTTGAAAACGGTGAAAACATCTTCGCAGAAGATGATATTGATTTTGGTTCAGACCTTTCGGCAATTGTTCCTGCAGATCCCGAATGGCCCACAGATGAAAAGACATTCAAGGGCTGGGCAGATGCAAACGATGCAACAGGAAAGGTTGTATATGCTCCCGGTGAGCTTCAAAAACTCACAATGCCTGACGGTAGCCTTAACCTCAAGGCAATCTGGGAAAATGTAGCAACGCCCACTTACACAGCAACATTCTATGGTAACGGCGGTACCTTCACAGATAAGGACGGCAACACCGTAGATAAGATTGAAGTTACTTATGAGGCTGGTCAGGCAATCGTTCCTCCCATCCCCACAAGAAACGATGGCGATTATAATTACCGTTGGCTTCCCTCAGTTCCCGATGCAATGCCTGCAAAGGATATGGACTTCTATGCAGAGTGGAAAGAAATTCTCCCCGGTGACACTACTTACACAATCACTCCGATGATTGAAATTCTTAACGCAGACGGTACAACCGAATTTATCGCGGGTGCTGTAATCAATAAGACCGGTGAGGCAGGCAAGGTTGTTGAAATTACAGATGATGCAACATCAACATCCGATGTGCGCATTCCCTATTCAACCCTTATTTTTAACAACAGCGTAGTTCCCGATGTAGAAAACGAAAAGAACATTCTCAAGATTACACTTGAAGAAAATGGCAATAATAGCCTTGTTGCATACTTCAAGCTTACAGAAAGAACCGCAACATTCGATGCTATGGGCGGAACATTTGCTGACGAAAATGATGCAGTTGTTAAAGGCTTCCACGGCTCAAAGGTTGTTCTTCCCGGTGGGGATGACATCTCCAAGGAAGGCTTCAAGCTTGTTGGTTGGGTAGATAGTGAGGGCAATGAATTTGCTCCCGGCACAGAAATCGGTCTTGATTCGGACGAAACCTACAAGGCAATCTGGGAAGAAGTTACTTATACTCTTACCTTTGAAGAAGAAGGCGGCACTCCCATTGCGGTTGATCCCAAGCTTCCCGAAGGCAAAAATTACATCGTACCCACACTCAGCAAGGACGGATACAGATTCAACGGCTGGAAGGATGCTGCAGGCAACCTTTACAAGCCCGGTGAAATCTTCACAATGCCCTCTGAGGATGTAACTCTCACAGCAGACTTCACAAAGCTTTACACCGTAACATATCTCGATGCTGCTGGCAATGAGTATGATACAGGCAGCGCAGCTGAAGGAGAAGCTGTTCCCGCACTCACAAAGGCAAATCCCTCAAAGGATGACTTCAGATTCGGCGGATGGAACAATATGCCCGCAGACGGCAAGATGCCTGCAAGCGATCTTGTTCTTGAACCCATCTTCAATGAAATCTTCACTCTCAGCTATGTATACGATGTTACAGAAGAAGGTCTTCCCTCACTTCCCGCATCGGTAGAGCTTATTGCAGGCGAAGAAACAACAGTCAAGGCTCTTCCCTCACTCGATGGATACAGATTCACAGGCTGGACATTCGACGGCACAACATATACTCCCGGCGAAATATTTACAATGCCTGAATCAGATGCAGAGCTTGTTGTAAGCTGGGCACAGATCGTTGAATATGGTCTCACATTCAACGAAAACGGCGGTAGCGAAGTTGACGATGTTATGCTTGAAGCCGGCGATGAATACAGACTTCCTGCATCAACCAAGGATGGATTTATCCTCAGAGGTTGGTCAGACGGAAATGATACTTATCCCGCAGGCACAGTTTATACAATGCCCGATTGGGATGTAGAACTCGAAGCAAAGTGGGATCGCGAAATCACAACTGCAGCTCCCACAACAGCTCCTACCTATACTCTCAGCTTTGAATATGCAGGTGGCGCACCCGAAGGTGCAGCAGAACTCAGCTCCGTAGATGTCAGGTCAGGCGAGGCATATATGCTTCCCACACTTGCACTTGATGGCTATACATTTGATTACTGGTATGATGAAAGCGGCGTCAAATATCCCGCAAACTATATGTACGTAGTTAAGGGTGATATGACCTTCACAGCTAAGTGGTCAAAGGATGGCGAGCCTTCCACAGCTCCCACCACAGAGCCGACAACAGAGCCCACAGAACCCGTAATTTACACAGTTAAATTTGCACTTGCAGATGATTCAATCGAGGGCGTAACACTTCCTGAAGCTGTTGAAGCACAGGCAGGCAGCTCAATCAAACTTCCCGCTCTTCCCTCAAAGGATGGCTACAAGTTTGACGGTTGGTACGATGCAAAGGGTATCAGATATCCTGCAGGTGTTGAATATGAAGTAAAGGGCGATGCAACTCTTACCGCTCAGTGGGAAGAGATTACAACAATCCCCGAACCCGGCACAGAACCCACAACAGAACCTACAACAACCGAAGCTACTAAGTATGCCCTCAGCTTTGCATACGGCGATGATGCACCTGCAAACGCACCCGCACTTCCCGCAGCAAAGGAAATCAAGGCAGGCGAAGCTCATAAGCTTGCAGACCTTGGTGATGTTGAAGGTTATGAGTTCAAGGGTTGGAACACCCAGGCTGACGGCGAGGGCGCTTCATATCCCGCAAACTTCAATTTCCGTATGCCTGATGAGGCAACAACTCTCTATGCAATTTATGAAGCAATTGCAGTTGAGCCCACAGCATACACACTTTCATTCAACACAGACGGCGGTTCAGCAGTTGCAGATAAGACTCTCCTTCCCGGCGCTGTAATTAACCTTCCCAAGACTGAGCGTACAGGCTTTGAATTTGTATGCTGGCAGGATAAGGACGGCAATAAGTACGGTATCGGCGATGCATTTACAATGCCCGAAGGCAACGCAGAGCTTACAGCAATCTGGGAAGAAATCGTTCCCGTAGATTATACTCTCGATTATGCATATATCGGTAAAACAATTCCCGAAAATGCACCTGTACTTCCCGCAGCAACAAAGGTAACAGAAGGCGCAACAGTAACAGTTGCTTCGGTTCCCTTCCTTGACGGTTACACATTCAGCGGTTGGTACTATAATGGCACAATCGTTACAACCTTCACAATGCCTTCAGCAGACGTAACTCTTGAAGGTGTATGGACAAAGAATCTTGTTGATGAAAATATTTATACCGTTATCTACACATTTGACGGCAATGCACCCGCAGGTGCAAAGGTTCCGAATCCCGTCAATGTTAAGGCAGGCGAAACCGTAACAGTTGAAGCTGTTCCCTCAGCAACAGGTTACACATTCGACGGCTGGTATTATGACGGTGCAATCGTAACTTCATTCACAATGCCCGAAAGCAACGCAATCGTCACAGGTCACTGGTCAATCAACAAGAACGACGTAGTTCTTGATGCTAACGGCGGTGAATTCGAAGACGGTTCAGCACAGTTCATTAAGGACAGCGTTGAATACGGCACAGACCTTGATGATATTCTTCCCGATGCTCCTCAGAAGGAAGGCTACACATTCAATGGTTGGGTAGATAAGAATGGTGATCCTATTCCCGATACAATGCCCGACGGTCCCATTGATGCAAAGGCTGACTGGAAGATCAACGAATACACAATTACATTTGATTCAAACGGCGGCAGCAAAGTTCCCTCTGTAATATATGAATATAATGCAGATGTAACCGAGCCCACAGATCCAACAAGAGAAGGCTTTACATTCAAGGGTTGGGAGCCCGCACTTCCCAAGAAGATGCCTGCAAACAACGTAACTGTTAAGGCAATTTGGGAAGCAGTACCCGGCGTTGAAACATTTGATTTCGTAGCAGATGCAAACGGCGGTGCTTTCGCAGACGGTACAACTTCAGTTGAAAAAGAACTCGCTGAAGGCGAATCAATCGGCGAACTTCCCGTTCCCACAAGAGACGGTTATGAGTTCACAGGTTGGGAAGGCATCCCCGAAGACGGCAAGATGCCCGCTTCAGACCTTACTGTTAAGGCAATCTGGAAGGAAGTAATCCCCGAGCCCGAATCACACAAGGTTAACTACTTCCTTGTTAAGGGTGAAGGCGGTGTTGCAGAAGCTTACACAACAAAGACCTTCAAGGAAGGCGATGCACTTGTTCATCCCGAAGTTGAGGTTGAAGGATTCACATTCAACGGCTGGACCGATAAAGACGGCAATCCTCTTCCTGAAACAATGGGTGATGAAGATATCGATGCATATGCAAATCTTGAAATTAACACTTATAAGGTAACATACCTCATCGAAGCAGGTAATGTTTACGAGGAATATACTGATGTTAAGTTTGCATCAGAAGTTCCTGTTCCCAAAGACCCTGCTAAGGAAGGTTATCTCTTCGCTGGTTGGGAACCCGCAGTTGCTTCAACAATGCCTGCTAAGGACCTTACTTACACAGCTAAGTGGGTGAAGGCTCCCGTAGAAGGCGAGCAGTTCAGCGCAAGATATGTTGTTGACGATAAGACATACGCTCTTTATGTTCTTGAAGAAGGCGATGTAATTCCCGTTCCTGCAAATCCCACAAAGTTCGGCTTTGTATTTGTTGGTTGGGAGCCTGAAGTTCCCGCAACAATGCCCGGTGAAAACGTTGAGTTTGTAGCTCAGTGGGAAATTGACAAGACATTTGTTGGTCTTGTAATCGGCGGAACAGTTGTTTCAGGTGTTGTTATCGGTACCGTAATCGGTGTTAACACAGCAATCATCACCGGTGCTTCAATCATTGGCGGCATCATCGTTATCATCGGTGCAGCTCACCTTGTTAAGCACACTCATACCGTAACATTTATGGTTGACGGTGAAGTTTACAAGATATACAAGGTTGTTGAAGGAACAAAGATTCCCGTTCCCGCAGATCCCACCAAGGACGGTGCAGAATTTGCAGGCTGGAATCCCGAAGTTCCCGAAAAGATGGGCAACACGGACCTCGTCTTTGAAGCAACCTGGGAAGATGTCGGCGCAGATGTTGACGTTGTAATTCCCGATACCGGTTCGGTTGCAGGTGTAGCAGCATTCGCAGTCATCTCAGGCGCAGCAGCTGCAGCATATGTAATCACAAGAAGAAAAAAGGAAGATTGATTCCTTGAATAAACCGAACCCCTCGGCTTAGCCGAGGGGTTCGGTTTATTATGCAAAGGATGAAATAATTCTCATAAAAACGATTTTGAATGTCAAAGGCTCAATTTTATCCGGCGCAGTTATGTTATATTCTCCGAGAACTTCATCACCAAGTCGGAATGTGACTGTGCCGAGTATCTGACCCTGCTCAACAGGTGCTGCAACGTCAACCGCCACATCAATTGTTTGTGTGATTTCGGCTTCTCTGCCTTTTTCAATAAGAAAAGAACCCGGATTCGGAACCTTTGGTTTAAGTGATTCAACAACGCCGTTGATAACTCCGACATCGGGAATAAGAGTTGTGTCAATTTCAGGCGTAACGGTTGAATAATTCGCAAATCCCCAGTTAAGCATTGCTTTTGCGGTTTCAAAGCGGTCGCTGCTGATATCGCTTCCCATAACAACCGCAATAAGATGAGTGCCGTCACGAAGCGCACTTGCCGAAACACAGCAACCTGCTTTTGAGGTAGTGCCTGTTTTGAGACCTGTTGTTCCCTCGTAAAAACGAACAAGCTTGTTTGTGTTGACAAGTTCTGTTTGCCCTCCGCGGAGAGAATCCATCCAGATCGTTGTGTAATTCGTTATTAGTTCGTGTTTGAGAAGTTCCCTTGACATCGTTGCGACGTCAAGTGCAGTGGTAAGATGATTCTCAGTTGTGTCATCAAGACCGGTGCAGTTTTCAAAATGCGTGTTCTTCATCCCGAGCTCTGCGGCACGTTCGTTCAGCATTTTTACGAATGCTTCGTCGCTTCCTGCAATGTATTCTCCAAGTGCGGTGCAGGCATCGTTTGCGCTGTAAACGGCGGTGGCTTTGAGAAGATCGTCAACCGTCATTTGCTCGCCCTCTTTCAGCCATATTTGTGACCCACCTTTTGATGCGGCACTGCCTGAAACGGTAACAATATCGCTAAGCGCGATTTTTCCGTCGTCGATTGCCTCCGTGATAAGTAAAAGCGGCATGATTTTTGTAACGGATGCGGGATAGAGCTTCTCGTTTTCGTTAAGCTTCATAAGTACTTTACCTGTTGAAGCATCCATCAGCACAGCGGCTTTAGCCTTGATTTCAACGGGTGCAGCAGAATCCTCCGCATAAGAAAAAACGCAGAGATTTGCAATGATTGCGACGGCCAGCAACGCCGTCAGAAAGTATTTACGCAAGAAATTCATATTATCTCTCCCTTCAAAAGAATATATGAAATAAATATGATTGATTATCACAAATTTTTTTGATATAATGTGAGCAGTTTAGAAAAAAAGGAGAAGCCAATGAAAGCCGCTTTTTATACTCTCGGATGTAAGGTTAATCAATATGAATCCCAGGCTATGGCGCAGAATCTCGAAAGGCACGGTTTTATTATCACCGACCATTCGGATGATGCGGATGTTTACATTATAAATTCATGTACGGTTACTGCCGAAAGCGACCGCAAAACCCGTCAGGCGGTACGCAGATTCAAAAAACAGCACCCCGAAAGCATAGTTGTGCTTACGGGATGCATGACTCAGGCGTTTCCCGAGTACGGTGAAAAGCTTGACGAAGCCGATATTGTTATCGGCAATAAAAGTAACCGTTTTCTTCACGATTATATAATGCAGTTCATTAACGGAAGCGGCAGGATTTTTGCTGTTGATATTCATAAAACGGGTGATGAATTTGCAGGCGATACAATCACATCGTTTCGCGAAAGAACAAGAGCGAACGTTAAAATTGAGGACGGTTGTAACCGATTTTGTTCCTATTGTATCATTCCTTACGCAAGGGGAAGAGTACGTTCAAAGCCTCTTGAAGAACTGAAAAACGAAATTGCCGAGCTTGAGAAAAACGGCTTTTCAGAGATAGTTCTTGTCGGCATCAATCTTTCTGCATACGGTCTCGGAACGGATAAAAACATTGTTGATGCTGTCAGAGTTGCGGCATCATTTGACGGGATAAAAAGAGTCCGCCTCGGCTCGCTTGAACCCGACCATATTACTGATGAAATTATCGAGGAACTTGCGAAAATCCCCGAATTCTGTCCGCAATTCCACATTTCACTCCAGAGCGGATGTGATGCAACCCTCAAGCGGATGAACCGTCACTACGACAGCGGAGAATATTATTTGCTTTGCAAAAAGCTGAGGGAATCGTTTGACGAAACGACAATTACAACCGATGTTATGGTAGGATTCCCCGGCGAAACCGCAGAGGATTTCAAGGCGTCGATGGATTTTGTGAAAAAAGTCGGATTTGAGAAGGTGCACGTTTTCCCATATTCAATAAGACCGGGCACGCCTGCAGCAAGAATGCCCGATCAGATTGAAAAATGTGAAAAAGAAAAAAGAGCAGCGGCAATGACATCCGCCGCAGACGAAATAAGGAGTGAATTTCTCAAAAATCAGATTGGCAAAACTCTTGAAGTACTTGTCGAGGAATATCACGAAGGATTTGCGCAGGGCTACACGGCAAACTATACTCCTGTCAGAATTCCGTGCGAAAACGAAATTCACGGTATAATAAAAACAGAAATCACCGCTGTTGACGGCGACTTCTGCGTAGGAAAAACATAAAAGTTGTGTGGCGGCTTGGTTTCAAGCCGCTTTTTTAATTGTTTTTATTGCTTATCGGTCTGCGCAGAATCAAGCTGAGCAGTGCAGGGCCGTTGAAGGGGATGAGAGGGAAGAGATAGCATTGCCCCGTAACGGTTCTGGTTGATGCGATTTCGATAACGATAATCAAAATTCCCGCAACAAATCCCCATATATTAAAGAGTGCAATCAAGGCAATAAGCATCATACGGAAAAGCTTGAATGCATAGCCGAGTTCAAAGCTGGGCTGTGTGAAGTTTGTGAGCGCAACGAACGCCATATAAAGCACAACTTCGGGCACAAACCATCCTGCCGAAACCGCAAATTCACCCAGCACGAGTGCGCCAATAACGCCGAATGAGCCGCTGAGTGATTGCGGAGTATTGATTGAAGCAAGCTTTATTGCATCGATAACAACCTCAACGATAAACAGCTGTGCCACAATCGGTAAGGTATATTCTTCCTCGATTTTTATGAAATTCAGCCATTCGGGGATATAATCGGGGTTCTGAATCAGCAAAAGCCATATCGGAATAAGCAGCATCGTCATTGCAAAAATAAACATGCGGATTATTCTCATATATGAGCCGATGACGGGTGACATATAGTAGTCGTTAGTGTCCTGAAGAAAATCGAAAATGCCCGACGGGATTATCATTGCGGCAGGGGAGTTGTCGGTGATAACAACCATACTGCCTTCAAGCACGCTTGCTGCAACCGCATCCGGTCTTTCGGTATATCTGACCTTCGGAAACGGATTGAGCCATTGTTTGGGCACAAGGCAGTCGATAAGGCTCTGCTGACTCATCGAAAGAGAATTAACGGAAACCGAATCAAGCTTTTTGCGAAGTGCATTCAGCATTTTTTCATTGACTCTGCCCTGCATAAAACAGATAACAACATCTGTTTTTGATTTTTTGCCGACGGAATGGATTTCCATAGTAAGGTTTGTGTCGCGGATTCTTCGGCGTATCAGAGCCGTGTTGAACACAAGGGTTTCAACAAAGCCGTCGTGCGGACCACGGAGCACTCTGTCATTTTCGGGTTCGCCGACTGACCGCACGGGGTAGGTACGCGCATCAATCATAATTGCTTCGGGATAGCCCTCAACAATCATTCCGATTGCGCCTGAAAGAACGGCGTTCACAAAATCGCTGACCTTTGCAAGGATATCCGTTTCAACGTACGGAACGTACTTGTTGGCAAATTCTCTTGTTGTTTTGAGCGATTTCATCTCCTTTTCTTCCGCATTCATAAAATAGGTCATAATTTTGACCATAATTTCATCCTTGCAGAAGCCGTCAATGAAATATAGCTTTGCGTTGCGATTGTCAATCTTTATTTCTCTTCCGACAACATCAAAGCTTGCACTCAGCCTGAGTTCGCTGTCAAGCAAGTTGATGTTTGATGTATAATCCGCCGAAAAGGTTTTATCCATTCCCATCTTCCTTTATATTATGATACATTTATTATTTTCAATAATATTATCTGTATTCATTATAAAGGTTAACAATCGCATTCCACGTCAGCGGACCGACTGAACCCGTTTGCTCAAGTCCCGAGAGCCTTTGCACAGCGATAACGGCGTTTCGTGTCTGATTTCCGTAAACTCCGTCAACAGTAATCAGCGGCACGGAATTGTTGTTCTGAGCAATTGTTCGCAGAAAGGTCTGCACTTGAGTAACAACATTTCCGCTTGTGCCTGTGCTCAGAGTGTAGCCGGGATAAAGCAGAGAGGAATACGAACGGTATTCATCGGGCAGGGAGTTGAGAGTGTTGTCATATGCATCGAGTATTGCGTTCCACGTTGCCCTGCCGACTATACCGTCAACCGTAAGTCCGTATTCACTCTGAAATGTCCGTACGGCATTTTCCGTTGCAGGTCCGAAGATGCCGTCAACCGTAATCTGCGGCAGTCTGTCATTGAAAAATCCGAGGAAATTGAGGAAATACTGAATCGTTCTCACATCTCGGCCTCTGTCGCCTCTGCGGATAACCTCACTGAATATTCTCTCGACCTCGGTTATGGTTATGCCCTCTGAATAAAGCTCTGAAAGCTTTTTGACGGCATTATAAATCTGCTTGATTTTGTACCACGTTGCTTTGCCTACTATTCCGTCGGGAGTAAGATTGAATATACGCTGAAACTGTCTGACCGCCGCCTGAGTTGCCGAATCAAAGAAGCCGTTAGGGTCGGGGATTCTCGGGATTGCGGGGTAATTTTGCCTTATTCTGTTGAGCTGACGCTGAATGGTACGTATATCCTCTCCACCGTAAGAGCCGATTCTCAACAATCTGCCGGGGTAAGATTCGGGAACGTTTTTAACGGGCGCATTGCGCACTATGTTGACATCGTTGCCGTAATAATTCTGAAGAATCTGATAGGGAGTTCTGCCCTGGTTTGCAAGAGTGACTGTTCCCCACTGGGAAAGTCCGCGGCAGGTTACGCTTCTGCCATCACAGTATTCGGTGAAATACGGCTGAATCTGGTTGCCTTTTGTCACATAATCGTTGAAAAGTTCATCAACAATTCTCGAAACATTCGCAAAAATGTCTCTGCCGTCAACATATGCCTGGTCATAGGATGTGGAGTTTGTTATATCAAAATTATAACCCCTGCTGCGATAGTATTCGGTGAAAATTCTGTTGAGTGCAAAAGAGACCTGAGCGTAAATATTTGCTCTGATTGCACTTTCGGGCCACGATGGATAAATCTCACTTGATGCAACATTTTTTATATAATCCGTGAACGGAACACGCACGTTGCGTGCGTTGGAATTCGGAGTTCCGAGGTGAACAGTTATATAATCGGGTATAACAGGTGTTACAGCCATTTTATCTCGCCTCGTTCCTTAATGTGTTGAGTGTTGTTTCGTCAACAACAATGGGTTCGGGTTCATCAAGGCCCGCGGCTTTTGCAAGCATTCTTACGGGCTGAATCGATTCAATGCCTGAAAATACGGGTACGTTCGTGAAAACAGCTCTGACATAGTCGGGATGCTCAACGTATACCGAGTAAACGGCATATGGCAATCTGGGATTGGTACTCGTCTGCGGTGATTGTGAAATCGATTTCGGCGGTGCGGGGAGGCGTATGCTTTCTGTTGACCCATTGATGTCGGTCAATCCATCAAAAACAGCAACGTTGCCACCGGGAAGTTCAAGAAAAACCATTACCCTTGCGCTGGGTATTCCGAAAGCTCTGTCAGATGCAAACGCTTCAACTTTGAGTGAACCGCTTTCCGTGTTTGCAGCAAGAAAGTCGTTTATGCCGCGGCATCGAGCCTTCTGCTCATTTGTGGCGTTATCGGGTAAATTTGCACAGTTTCTTCGAAGATTACGCTCAACATCGGGAGAAGTGTCTACGGGGAGCTGAACCTCCTGAACAGGTGCCTGAACGGCAACGGTCTGTGGCTCTTCCGGCTCTTGGGTTACGGATATTTCCACTTCGGGAAGAGGGTCGCTGCGGTCACGCTCAAACGGTGTGTTGTTTCTCAAAGCTTCGTCCATTCTCGTTTCGCGTTCATCCTCGGGATTCACCGTTGATGAATAACCCGAAAGATTGTTTTTTCTCTGAAACTCAAGCATTTCCTGCTTGTATTTATCCATAAGTTTTTCAAGTTCTCTTCTGTCCATAAATAAAACCTCCGTTTCATTCGCTATTTATAATATATTACGCAGCATCGTTTCAGGTTACAAATTCGGTTTGCATTTGATGCAGAATTATGCTATACTGTAAATATATAAATAGTATGAAGCTAAAAACCCACACTTGATAAAAATTTTTTATATTATTTTGCTTTTAGGTGTTGCAAAGAATGCTTTTATAGGGTAAAATATATTAAATAAACTCTATTTGAGTTTTTTATAGTGGGGTGTACAGACACATGGCAATCAAACTCAACCTCAAGTACGCGGGTGAATACGCGTGCGGAGAGAATCTCGAAGCAATGCAGCCTGAGGTTTCAAAGGCTCACGCAATGCTTCACGAGGGAACAGGTGCAGGCAGCGATTTTCTTGGCTGGATTGACCTTCCCGTTAACTACGACAAGGCTGAATTCGCAGAAATCAAGGAATGTGCCGAAAAAATCAAAAAGGATTCCGAAGTGCTCATCGTTCTCGGTATCGGCGGTTCATATCTCGGTGCAAGAGCCGTAATTGAATTTGTTAAATCAAACAACTACAACCTTATCAAAAAAGATACTCCCGATATTTATTACGGTGGTAACACAATCAGCTCTTCATCTGTTGCGGAACTTATGAAGCTTGTTGAGGGCAGAGATTTTTCAGTTAATGTTATCTCAAAATCAGGAACAACAACTGAACCTGCAATTGCTTTCCGTATTTTCAAAAAGCTCCTTGAAGAAAAATACGGCAAGGAAGAAGCAGCAAAGAGAATATATGTCACAACCGACAGAGCAAAGGGTGCTCTCAAATCCCTCGCAGATAACGAAGGCTATAAAACCTTTGTTGTTCCCGACGATGTCGGCGGAAGATATTCCGTTCTGACCGCAGTCGGTCTGCTTCCCATCGCTGTTGCGGGAATTGATATTGATGCTCTCATGCAGGGCGCTGCAGCGGCAAGAGAAGCCTATTCAAAAGATGATGTAATGACCAACGAT
>JAZNHM010000052.1:0-13395 GCA_045576955.1 Acutalibacteraceae bacterium
ATCTGTTAATAATCGTTTCTTCCATACTTTTGAATTACATATTCAGCAACATACTGTTATCAAAAAAGACTTCTTCGATTTTAAGAAAAGCTATATTGGGCATTGCTTTAGCCGCCAACCTCGGCAGTCTTGCTGTTTTTAAATATTTTGATTTCTTTGCTGCTAACATAAATTCTGTTTTTAAGGTTTCACTTCCTATGTTAAACCTTCTTTTGCCGTTGGGCATCAGTTTCTTCACTTTTCAGCAGCTTTCATATATTATCGACAGCTACAAAAAAGATGTGCCAAAATATTCGTTCTTTGACTATGCCCTTTTCGTAACATACTTCCCTCAGCTTATTGCAGGACCTATTGTAACTCACGATGAGATGGTTCCTCAATTCGCCGACGAATCAAAGAAAAAATTTAATGCAGACAACTTTGCATGCGGTTTATACGGTTTTGCGCTCGGACTTGGCAAAAAAGTAATTCTTGCCGATACATTCGGACTTGTTGTTGACAGCGCATTTACAGATGTGTCAAACCTCGGCACAACCAATGCTGTTTTCGTTATGTTAGCCTATACTTTCCAGATATATTTTGATTTCAGCGGTTACAGCGATATGGCAATGGGTATCGGCAAAATGATGAATATTGAGATTACTCAAAATTTCGATTCGCCATACAAAGCCATCGGAATCGTTGATTTCTGGAAACGTTGGCACATAACTCTTACCAGATTCTTCACCCGTTATATTTATATTCCTCTCGGCGGCAACAGAAAAAGAACTGTTCGCACATATATTAACATTTTCATAGTGTTCTGTGTCAGCGGTCTTTGGCACGGTGCAAACTGGACATTTATTCTTTGGGGAATTCTCCATGGTTTGGCATCTGTTATCACAAGACTTGTTGATAAGAAAACCGGACTGTTTTCTCAAAACAATTCAAAAATTCTGAAAATAGTATTGTGGACTGCAACCTCCGTATTCCTGAATCTCACTTGGACAATGTTCAGAGCGGATTCGGTAGCTCAGGCTTTTGAATTTTACAAAGAACTGTTTAGTTTTAACTTTATTGAACTAAACACCGATTATCTCAAATCTATGCAAATTGACGGCGTATATCTTTTGAGTAAGTTTATACCTTTGATTGGCGACTATATAAAAACTTATTCATGGTTACTGTTCTTTGTTGCGGCATTTGTTTTGTCTGTATTTTTCAAAAACGCAAGCTGCCAAATGAAAAATTACCGAATCAAATGGTATCATCCCATAATAACTGCAGGGTTATTATTCTGGTGCATTATGTCTTTTGGTGGAGAATCGTCTTTCTTATATTGGAATTTCTGAGGTGAATTATGAACAGTAAAAAAATAATAACAGCAACATTATCTCTGTTGCTGTGTGCGTTGCTTGTTATAGGTACAATCAATGTTGTTGTAGACCCTCTCTTTCAATATCACAAACCCTGGTTTGGGTTAAAGCCATATATAGTAAGCGAAACTTATCAGAATCCAGGAATTGCTAAAAATTTTGATTTTGATAATGCTGTTGTCGGCAATTCTCTTACTGAAAATTTTATGGTTTCAGATTTGAACGATGCGTTGGATGGGAAAACCATTAAGCTTACAGGCGACGGTACATATGTCGTTGATTGGGTTCATATTTTTGAACTTTTGGCAAACAGAACAGATCAACCCAAAAAAATTCTTATAGATCTGGATCCTTATATCTTCACGATACCAAGTGAAGAACCAAAATCCGAATCGCACTTGCCGTTTTATTTGTATGATAACAATTATTTAAATGATGTGGAATATTTGTTTAATTTTACATTAACAAAAAACTATACATACCAAACAATTAAAACTAACATTGAAAACGACATTCAGGATTACGATAAAGTTTTTATATGGCCCGAAGAGGAACTCGAGCCCGGAAAAGAAAAAGCATTAAAAAACTTTTACATAGATAAAAAGAAAGGTCACAATCAGAAATGCCTTTATACAGAAGACAACCTCAATCTGTTAAAAGTGTATTTCGAGAAAATGGAAGACACGGAATTTATATTCTTTTGCTCTCCTTTCAGTGTGTTGTTTTGGTATGATATAATTGAAGAAGGTCTCTTTTCGGAATACAAAGAGAATTATGAAAAAACGTTCAGATTCATGTCACAATTTGACAATGTCAGCATATATTTCTGGACAGACACCGATATGCTGAATGTGGTCAGTGATCTTGACAATTATGTAGATTCGTTTCATTATGGTCCTCATATCAATAAAGAACTTCTTGTTCGTATAAAAGAAAATTACGGTTTGCTTTCAAAAGAAGAATCCGTCTGGAAAGCAGAACTCGATAAATATTTTGATTATCTTGAATCTTTTGATTACACAACAATTTTCGAGTGATTTACGATTGACATTTGTTAATGTAATCATAAAATCCACATACATAAAAAAGGCTTGTATGGATTAACCATACAAGCCTTTTATCATTATTCTACCAATCCGTTTTCAATAAGCTGCATAAGGAAATCCTTTAAATCAGCTTCAGCTTCTTCCTTTGAAACATCATAGTTTCCGAGCATTGCATTCAGAAGCTCGTCAAAAGATTTTTCTGTTTTAAGCTCGTCCCACAAAAACTTGCTTACCGGATTCAGAACAACCATATGTGTTCCGCAGGTGGAATCAATCGGAACAGCAATATATTCACCGGCAATTTCTCTTGCAACATAGCCTTGCTTTATATTGAATTTTCTGTTTTCCATATCAGTTACCTCACATATAAAATTCTTTGTACCACTCTGCGAATTTGCGGAGTCCGTCGCGCAGGGAGGTTGAGGGCTTGAATCCGAAATCTCTCTCGAGTGCGGATGTGTCGGCATATGTTACGGGCACATCGCCTGCCTGCATCGGCACAAGCTGTTTATGAGCCTCAAAATCATAATCTGCAGGCAAAACCTCTGCACGGATAAGCTCCTGCTGAAGAATGTCAACGAAGTCAAGAAGATTTTCGGGGCTGTTGTTGCCGATGTTATAGACTCTGTAAGGCGGTACGGGAAGTCCGTCCTCGCCGTTTTCCTTTTCGGGTGCGCACTGCATAACTCTCTTTACACCCTCGACGATATCGTCGACAAAAGTGAAATCTCTCTTACAGTTACCGAAGTTAAAAATCTGGATGTTATCCCCTGCTCTGAGCTTGTTTGTGAAGCCGAAATAAGCCATATCGGGTCTGCCTGCGGGTCCGTAAACCGTGAAGAAGCGAAGTCCCGTTGAAGGGATATTATAGAGTTTTGAGTAGGAATGAGCCATAAGCTCATTGCTCTTTTTTGTTGCCGCATAAAGGCTGACGGGATTGTCAACCTTATCATCGGTGCTGTAAGGAATCTTTTTGTTTGAGCCGTAAACCGATGATGATGATGCATAAACAAGATGCTCAACGGGATGATTGCGGCAAGCTTCGAGAATATTATAGAATCCGATGATATTGCTCTCGATATAGACATCGGGATTGGTGATTGAATAACGAACACCTGCCTGTGCAGCAAGGTTCACAACCACATCAAAACCGTATTTCTCAAAACATTCGTCAATAAGCTTTCTGTCAGCAATATTGCCTTTGATGAAAATCCACTCACATCCGCTTTTTTCGGCGGCAAGCTTTTCGATTTCGCCGAGTCTGTATTCCTTTATTGAAACATCATAATAATCGTTCATATTGTCGATACCGACAACTTTTATATTTTCAACGGTTTTCATAAGCTCGGTTACAAGGTTTGAGCCGATGAAACCCGCCGCACCCGTAACGAGCACGGTTTTACCGTTGAGATTAACATTCTGTGCTAACATAATTTCACCTTATCCGTAGATTATTTGGTTTACTCTTCTTGCGGCATCATTGATATCAAACGAAACAATCGCCATACCGTTATAGCGCTTATAGGCATATGCATCGCTGAAAGGAACGTGATGCGAATCAATATTCAGACCGCTTCTCATTGCATCGGTTGCGATGTTGCCGATAACCGAAGTAAGCTCCGAAAGACCGATGTTTGTTTTGACAAGACCGAATGCGAAATTTGTCAGATCATATATTTCCGAAATACTCTTTTCGGTTATAATCTTTTTGGCAAGAGTTTCGATAACGTTTCTCTGTCTTGCGGTACGCTTGAAGTCGCTGTCAATCTTACGGATTCTCATATAAGCGAGTGCTCTGTCACCGTTGAAATTATTCGGGCCTACATTGTACTTAACATGACCGTTACTGTAATTTGTCAGATAGTCAACCTCTTTCTGTGTAAGGCTGATTGTAACACCGACCGCCTTGTCGATGAAATCGGTAACACCGTTGAAATCAACAACAACAAAACGCTGGATATCGAGATCGAAAAGCTGGTTGGCTGTGTTGACTGCAAGGCCGACTCCGTCGAACGAATAGGCAGCGTTGATTCTGTTCCAGCCTCTGCCCTCGATGGGTACAAGCGAGTCACGGAGAATTGAAATCATCTTTATTGCGCCCGTTTTTTTGTTATAGGACACAACAATCATTGCGTCGCTTCTGCCTCTTTCACGGGTAACGTCTCTTGAATCCGTACCGATAACAAGAATATTTTCGATGTTGGGGTCTTTCTTTTCAACTTTATAAATAGGAGTTTTGCCGTAAACGCTCTTTACATTTTCGTTTCTGCCGAAAGATGCGTTTCTGTCAAGTCCGTCATCTATCGCAGAGCCGTTTCCGCCTTTGTTTACGCTGTTGGCGAGGGTCTGAGGCTCGGTTGTGAAATCTCTGCCGAGATCTTCTTCTTTGATAGTGACATCTTTCCACTCTTCGGGCTGAGGATCGGTTTCGGGTACAACATACTCATCGGTTCTTTCAACGATATCAACCTCTTCATAAGCGTTGTTATTATAGCTGATGATAAGAGGAAGAGCCACACCCGCAATTGTACCGATTACAATAACAAACGGAATGAGCAGAAGTAAGGCAAGTATTCTTTTTTTCTTTGATTTCTTTTCCATAAAAGCACCTGTTTCGTTATTACTTTTATACATATATTGTTTATTTTATCATAATCTTTCAAAAAATACAATATTACAACATAAAAATGCCCACGGCTTTATTCCGTGGGCATTTTCAGCTTAAATATCAGTCAAATATAACATATATTTCGTGCCAGAGAGTTTCAAAAAAGTTGCGGATTGTGCGGAAGAGTTTCTCGATAAAGTTTTCGCCCTTATACTCCGCATCGGTACCCGTACCGCCGTAGCATCCGATGTTGTTACTCTGAATCGGGTTGCCGTAAAAATCCTTTTCGACGCCCTCAATCGCTGAACCTGCGCCGATAAGAGGAGAATCTTTTGAAAGTCTGAAACTGTTGACATCTGAATAATCCGTACCGCTGAAGCCTGGTACGGTGTTCATTGCACCCATATCAACAAACGGAGTCATTGCGTTGTAATAGCAGTTATTTTCAAAGACATTTCCTCTTGACGCGTCAAGGTCATAGGCAAATGTTGCACCGTTCATGGGAACAATAATATTGTTTGCGATATAGGAATTGAAAAGATTCTTGAACTGGAATTCACCGCAGTTGACGATGGTGTTGTTATAGAAACTGAAATTGTGTTCACCGCAAGCACCGACTGCCGTTGTTGAACGGGCCTTGTTATCATTTACCGAAAGGCAGTAGCGGACTGTGTTGCCGTGATGGCCGCTGTGATTGGGGCAATTGCACATAAAACGTACGTTGTCATGGGAGTAAATATACTGATAGGTGCAGTTGTGGGTGTAAGAATCGAAGTCAACCGCCATACCGTCGCCGACATTCTTCTGACCTGCGATTTCACAATACTGAATTGTGCTGTTTACGCTGCCCCAGAACCACATTGCCGCTGTGAAATATTCGATTTCGCCGTTTTCATCAACACCCTCGCCCTGACAGCAGTTGATCGCACGGCAATGAGTAACAAGTGCATCGTCACAAATACCGACAACAACAGCTTCGGCATCCATCTCGTGGAAATAACAATTTTCTATGAGCAGACCTTCGTTATAGATGGGGTCGATATCCTCTTCTTCGCACCAAGGAGTCTGGCTGTCATTCCACGAACCCCAGATCATAAATCCGTTTCCGCAGTTATAAACCTCGCAGTTACTGATTGTGAGGTCATTGACGGCATATCTCGACTTTGCGGGCAGACCCTTGACCATAACCGCTGCTCTTGCGGCTGCCGCGCCGTTTGAAAAATTGTCACGGCTGTGAACTTTGTAGTTCTGCATATCCTCGAAATAAACATTGTCAATAACAATGCCCTCGGAGGTCTGATTATATGTATCAATCCAGATACCGCCGCCGTTGGGGGCTTTGAAATGAAGGTCGGATACGGTCACATAGGAACAGTCGAAAAGCTTTAATACTTCTGTTTTGCCGTTGGTGTAAAGAATTGCCCTTTCACCCTCACCGTAAGACGAAACGACTATGGGATTATCCTTTGTTCCGTTGCAGGTAAGAGTTGCGGCGCATTCGTATTCGCCGCCATTTTTAAAAAGAAAATGAGTGCCGGGTTTAACATCAAGATTTTTGAGTCCGTTGAGAGTTTTTATGGGACTGTCAATATCCGTTCCGCTGTTTGCATCGTCACCGTTAACGGAATCAAAGTAATAATAGTTCTTGTCGGCTTGAGACGCATAAGAGAAAAATCCAATACTTCCCAAAATAACCGAAAGAGCCACGATGAAACATAAAATTCTGATTGTCTTTTTCATTGATATTTCTCCTTGTTTTTATTCTTACCCGTTAATTATAAACAACATTTACTGTAAACGCAATACGCAACAAGAAAAAATATCCGACCTGTTTTTCACCTTCCTTCGTTACGATGGTTTGTGTATGATAACCGTGTACCGTTATTTATAGGAGTGACTCACGGAGATGAAGAAGTCGTTTTCTTCCGATGCAAGGCGTATACAGATACGCCAAATCGGAAAAAACGGCTAAAAAGAAACACACATAATTAACATCTCGAGTTTATACTGAATTTTAACCTGACTTGCAAAATATAAATTCTGATGTGTTTTTCTTTCTTTTATTATTCGGTGTTTCTTTTGTTCTTCGCTCCGTGAGACCCTATGGTGTTAGTTTAACATCAACGGGTGCCATTGCCGCCTCCAAATTATTCGGGTCTTTGATGCCGTAATCCTGAATTCTGCCTATCATAATCTTCTCGATTCTTGCCTTTGCTTCGTTTTTTGTTACCACCGCCGCACCTGCCGCCGTTGCTGTCCACTGTGCAGTCGGAGTGCGCTGACCGCCGTATTCAAGCGGCATTCTGAACTGCTTTTCTGCAGAACAAAAATGTGACGAAGTTGACGCAACGGCGGTTTCGGCTATCCTTGCATCAACACAAACAGCTGCAGCCGCAAGCGAAAGCGACATTGTTGAACAAGCGCCGTAAAGGCCCGCAAACGGAATACCCAATTCACGGATTCCGAAGGTTGTGCCCATGCACTGATTGAGCAAATCGCCTGCAAAAATGACATCCGCATCCTGCGGTGTTATCCCCGCTTTGGCGATTGCGCGCGATACGGCATCTCTGTGGATAACGCTTTCCGCCTTTTCCCACGACTTTTCTCCCGCCATTGCATCTTCATAAATGTAGTCGAATTCTCGTCCGAGAGGACCTTCACCTTCTTTTTTGCCGACAACCGCAGCATACCCCGATATTCCCGGCGCGGATGGCAAGGACAAAGTATATTTTCCCTGTCTTACGGGCACAAACATCACCTCAAATATAACAATTCAATCATATTATCTTCAAAAAATTACAGATTATTCCCAACAAAAAAGTGTGTGCTTCAAAAAGACACACACCTGAAATTATTTGTTATTCTGTTTTTTGAAATATTTCATTGCGACTAAAAGCACGCAGACACCGAGAATTGGGAAAACAGCTGTAACAAGCATACCTGCTTTAAGTCCGACCTGCTCTGCTGCAAGGCTGAACTTTGCACCGATATCGGCGGCAAAATCGCTTGCCGCAACCTTGTCAACAACGATTCCGAGAAGCTGGGGTGCAACCGATGCGCCAAGGTCACCGCTTGCCGCCATAAGCGCATATGCGGCAACTCCGAGACCGGGAAGATTTTCCTCCATCATTATGAGTGAACCCGGCCAGAGCATCGATGTGAACAATCCAGTGAGAATGCATGCAAGAAAAACAAGGATTGAATTTGATGAAAGACCTGCAACGACATAGCATATAACCGCGCCTATCATACCGCCCATAAGAACTCTCATTATGTTTTTACCGAATTTTGCATAGCTGATTCTTGCAATGCCGAGAAGAATTGCAAACATCGCCATTCCGAGGATATCGCCGAGAGTTTTATCAACGTGGAGAGCATTCTCCATAAATGTCGAAACCCAGTTGGACATTGAATTTTCCGCACAGCTTCCGAAGAAAATCGCACCAACGCAGATTGCAAGAGCAAAAGCTCTTCTGCCCGTGCCCTTTGTTCCCTCGGAACTGTGAGTGACATCCATATCGGGCATCGGTGAAATCATAAACAGAACCGATGCGATAATCGGCAGAAACGCCCAGAAAAGGGTAAGATACATCCAGTTCTGTGTTCCGAAAAATCTGAGGAACAAAGTGCTGACAACAACAACCGTGAACACGCCGAAGGCATAGAGCGAATGGAGAAGACTCATATCCTTCTGCGGATTATCTGACGGAATTGCGGCAATAACGGGGCTGAGAAGCACCTCGGAAAGACCTGCCGAAACAGAAAAGAGTACCGTTCCGATAAGCAGACCTATATATGTATTCTGCGGAAAAAGCGTCGGCGACAAAGCGTAGACAAGCAGACCCGCAGAGGTAATCAGCGGCATAACCCTGACCACCTTTTTGACGTTGAAATATTTGGTGAACATCGTGAAAATGAGGTCAATTGTAAGCTGGGTGCAGAAATTTGTCAGCACAAGAGTGCCGAGAAGTGTATATGAAATTCCGTACATATCCTGCAGCGTTGCAAACAGCAACGGCGGCAGACTGAAAATTGATGACATCGTGAAATATGCCGAATAGCACGCAAGCTTGGTGCGTTTAAAATTCTTTTCTTTCATACCGATTCTCCTTGATGAGATATTAACGGTATTATATATTTATTCTTTGGGTTTTGCAAGTAAAAACAGAACTTTTCTTAAAAATAATAAAACGGCTGCCGAAACAGCCGTTTTTATGAGTTTATTCGTTTGTTTCAATCTGTGATAAGTCGGTTGCGGTTATTTCTTCCGGAATTGTTGTTTCCGTTACAATCTCTGCTTCACCGTATTTGGCGATTATGTCTGCTTCCATTTGTTCAATGTCAATCCAATCCGTTGTGCGTGTTTGGTACGTACCGTTTGCAACAGCTTCTTCATATTCATGCTCATATAAATATGGATAGTCATGGCTCAGATAGTATTCATTTATTATTTGGTAATCAAAAGTGTATATTATATCAGCGTTAAATATCTCGTAAATTTCTTGATTAGTATAATCAAGCGGGTTCATCATTAATCTGCTATTTTTTCCCAAGGTTTTTGCAAGTTGAAGATTAGCTTTTTCAAAATCTTCTTTTGAAATATTAAATTCTTTGATGAAGTCAACCATTAACATATTTTCCGGCAAACCAACACCATGGATGTATTTAAGTTCCCATTCGCGGCATTTATCACGACCAACTAAATCCGCAAACGGTCCCGGTATACTGTAATATCTTACCCTGTATTTTCTTGCTTCAATAATCGCTCCGCCTTGATTGTTGTCAACATACGGGGTTTCGGATAACGCTTTTGTAGTTGACATAGTGTCTGCTGTTTCCTGCGAGATTTCTTTTTTAAATGATAAGATACCGGTTTCGGTACTGGTGGTTGGAATTGTTAACTGAGAATTTGATTCGCATGATGTAAAAAATAACAATGAAACTGAAAATAAAATTAAATAAAAAGTTCTTTTTTTCATAAGTTATTCCTCCGTTTTTTTATCAGGACCATACCAATATGCACCGTAAGTTTGATATGCACTGCTTCCGGTATAAAAATCAAAATCTTTATCCATATAAAAATAAATTGGATTAATATTATATGTGAAATCTGTCCTCAAAGAACTTCCTATCAAAGCCTCCATATTATTAATTTCAAAATGAAGATGTGTTCCTATTGGGTTTACTCCTTGAGAACCGCTTACATTACCGGTATTTCCGATTTTACCTACAACTTCACCTACTTCTACTGTATCGCCTTCTCTTAAAATTGGTGCTTCAGACATATGCATAAATGTTATTGCAAAATATTTCCCGGTAACAGTGTCTTTCAATACTGTTTTCGGTGTTTTTCCACCGTCAGATATTATTGTGATACAATAGCCATAGCTGGGATCTTTGTTATTATTATAACAATAAATATTTGTATAAGCAACCGTGCCATTAACGGGTGACACTAGTTCTTCCCCATAAATATAACTTCCTCCACCTGTAATATCAAAGCCACGATGCAGATCGGAGCTCCTTTTTGAATACGGCGAACTAATATACTTTATAGAAGTATCTTTTATCGGATATCCAATGTTAAGATCATTATAATATGAAATTGTGTTTTTTGTTGAGATATGGCTTATCGGAATAAATCCCCGGTTGTTGTATTCATCATATCCGTACGCCCAACTGTCACCCATATCACCGCATACCGTGAACAATTTACCGGTTTCTTTGTATATGTCAGTGCTGTAAGCTCCGTATTCAGCTTTGTAAATATAGGTGTTTCGATTTGTCATACCTGTCCATTGAGTAGGCCATTCGTATATAGAATAAACTGTGCATATTTTTACAGAAGTTCCGGCAGTTGCAGTTATAGTTGCTATTCCGGGTTCTTTTGCGGTTACTGTACCGGTTTTATCATCAAAATCAATTATTCCTTCCGGAACAACCGTCCAGATAACATCACCTTTATAATTTGTTGTTACTTTTGTATCACTTGTTGTTCCTGTAAAAACATTGAGATTATAAACGGACAGCTGTCTTAACATTTCTTTAGAACCAACAGTTTGGGGAACAAAGTTTTTCCACACAAAGCCTTCTATCTCAACGTCGTTATAAGTATAGGTGACATAAAAACAGTCATTATATCGCCCTTTTACAGTTATCTTATGTGAGAACAACAAAGGATTAAGTGTAAGATATAGGTGCTGAATATTAAATAAAAACGGCGTTTTGCTTGTCCAATTAAAGCCGACATTAAGACTGGTAGTTTGCTTACTCATAGATTTTGCGCAGTATATAACAATTGAATCTTCCGCTTTACCGATTTTAGCTTTAACAGTTATGGTAGCTTTACCCTTCTTTAAGCCCTTGATTTCACCGCTTTTAGTGCATGAAATAACATCAGGATTACTTGATGACCATTCAACATTATTTAAAATTGCAAACTCATCGAATTCCTCAACCAGCATTTGTTCAGCCTGACCCTCAAGAACAGCGTAATTGGGAATAATACTAAGTTCTTTTATTGTTGCGGTTATGTTTGGCTGATTTGCATTTGGTGTTGGGGTAACAACATCAATTGCTCCGGCATATGCACAAAATATGAATGTGGTGCAGATAGCCACACCAAAAATCAAAGCAATTTTAAAATAGTTTTTTCTCAAACCGCAATTTCCTCCTTGATTTTAACATCTTGTTTTTTTACTGTCAAATTACAGTTTTGTTACCTTTCACAATTAACCCATCGGAATCATCTTCTTTCATTGATTTAGATCAAATTCCACAGCTTTACATACATTTTGCTATTTTATTTTCCTATAGATATATGCCAAAAATCGCAATATGTCACGCAAAAAATTTTTGCTTTTTAACTTTTTCTGCACATTAAACAAAAAGATTATTTATAAATTATGCTTTTTAACAACAAAAACCGCCCGAAGGCGGCTTAAAATCATCTCAAAAATATATAATACACAACACCGTAAATAACTGCCGCAAGCGTACCGTAAACCAACACAGGGCCTGCTATTCTGAACATCTGCGCACCCGTACCGAGTATTCTGCCCTCGCTCTGGAACTCCATCGCGGGCGATACAATCGAATTGGCAAATCCCGTTATCGGCACAATCGTGCCTGCACCGGCATAGATGGCGATGTCGTCAAACACTCCGAGTGCCGTAAGAATTGCGGCAATCACAATCAGCGTTACGGGTATCATCAGCTTTACTTCATCCGCATCAAGACCGAGTTTTTCATAAATCATACCAACCCCCTCGCCCAGCGCACAGATAAATCCGCCGATGAGGAATGCAAAAATTCCGTTTTTGACTTTATTGGTCGGGGGCGATGCTTTTTTCGCCATTCTGCCGTATTCTCCGCCCGTTATATTCATAAAATCACTCCCTGATATATTCGCTTTTATTGTTCCCGAAAAATTCTTATATTATTCAAAGATATTATATGTTCCTTGTCATTTCTGCTATTGACATATTTTATAAAAAGTTTTAAAATTAAATGATCAAAATTTTGACAGGAGTGTTTTTAAAATGGCAGTTAAAAAGCTTCAGTATTTCGCAGGCGGTAAGTGGCTTGATTCTTCCTGCGAAAAATATATGGATGTTTATAATCCCAGCACGGGTGAAGTTATTGCACAGACCCCCTGCTGCACAAAAGACGAGGTGAATGAGGCTATTGCTTGCGCTAAAGAAGCGTTCAAGACTTGGTCAAACACACCCGTTATGAAGAGAGTTCAGGTTGTTTTTAAATTCCGTGAACTTCTTGAAGAACATATGGACGAGCTTACCGAAATCTGTGCAAGAGAGCACGGCAAGGTATGGAGCGAAGCAAAGGGTGATATTCTCAAGGTTAAAGAACCCGTTGAGCTTGCTTGCTCAGCACCCTCACTTCTTATGGGCGAAAGCATGAGAGACACTTCAACCGGCTACGACACCACACTTTACAGAGAACCCGTCGGCGTTTTTGCAGGTATCGTTCCCTTTAACTTCCCCGGTATGATTCCCATGGGCTGGATGTCACCCCTCTGCATCGTCTGCGGTAACACAATCGTTCTCAAGGCTGCATCGATGACTCCCATGACCTGTATGAGACTTGCAGAACTCTGGCAGGAAGCAGGTCTTCCCGACGGCGTTATCAACATCGTCACCTGCTCAAGAAACGAAGCTGAAATCTTTATGGACCACCCCGACGTAAAGGGTATCACTTTTGTTGGCTCAACAAGCGTTGGTCTTCACATTTATTCAAGAGCTGCCGCTAACGGCAAGCGTGTTCAGGCTCTTTGCGAAGCTAAGAACCACGGTCTTGTTCTTGAAGATGCTGCTCTCGAGAGAAGTGCAAGAGGTATTATCAACTCTTCCTTTGGCTGTGCAGGTGA
>JAZNHM010000053.1:0-2414 GCA_045576955.1 Acutalibacteraceae bacterium
GGTTAAGGTTAAGTTCAATGATAAGGGTCCTGCTGTGTATCTCAAGTCCGGCGATAGGGTAAACGAGCTCGACGAAGAAAGTGTTGAGATCTTAGACAACATTGATATTCTCAGTGTTGGTTGCGGCATCAGACCTTACGACTGGGAAGTTAACGGTATCGCCCCGTTCTTGCTTTTGACGTAACGCGGACAGATAAACACGCGCGGAAGAAAGCGGCTTCTTCATATCGTGAGAAATGAACTGCAATATTCTTTCGCGTTCTTCAATGATAGTCTGCATATTCTTCGTCTGAAGCTCTACCTCTGCCTCAAGATTAGACGTCAATTGACGGTTGCGGCGTTCGGACAGAATAAATTCATGGAATCCTATCACCAGAATTACGCCAAGCATCATCAAAGACAGCCACATCAAAGGACTGTAACGTATGTTCACGCTTTCGCCGAACAAGAACATTACATAAAAGACGAGTACCGATGACAGAGCGTTGTTAACACAAAGCTTTATCTGCTTTCCGCGCAATATTTCGATTATCGAAAATACAAGAACAGTCAGAATTACAATAGAGCCGATGATTTGATAAGCAAGTGTAATTGCATTCGCCTTTTCAACGGTTACAAGCGGAACAGCAAACGCAAGTCCTGTATAAATGAGCGATAATGCAGCTGAGACGTACTTTACCGGGATTTTCGCAAACATCTTCGGCAACGTCAGGCTTGCTCCAAGCAAGAATATACCTGCGGCTGCGGATCTTACCGCCATCCAAAAATACGGTGACTCTGTTGCTCCTACAAGTGACATAGACGCATACACGCCTACCATAATACCGAGAGCAAAAACAAGCT
The DNA here is from genome assembly GCA_045576955.1 of Acutalibacteraceae bacterium. Classification (GTDB taxonomy): domain Bacteria; phylum Bacillota; class Clostridia; order Oscillospirales; family Acutalibacteraceae; genus CAG-177. The sequence continues at coordinate 844 of JAZNHM010000053.1, forward strand.
GCGGGATAAACGCGGTGGCACGTTTCAAGACACAAACAAACACGAAGATAAAGAAAGTAACAAGAGCCAAGAGCACGGTGATCAATCTGAAATTATTTCCGCCATCGACAATCGCACGTACATCCTCGTCAAGACCGATTATGGGTGTGCCGACGAATCCAACCTGCTTGCCTTCCTCCGCTTCATAGTGGATGGTAATGATGCAACCGTTTTGGATAGGATTTTCATTCCACGCACGATTGGATACGATCAAAGGAATATCAAGATATATTCCTTCGGTGCCATCGGCGTGAACGACCGTCTCATCATAGGCAAGCTCCTGATCGGTAGTTGCATAGCTAACTGAGTCAAATCCGGTCAGAGTTCCCATAGAAGCCTCGTGTTGCACGCGCACAAACACATTGCAGGCGGAAAGCATCGGCGGGAGATACATCGTTAGATGCAATCTTTCATCGTCTCCTATGTACTCAGCATACGGTGCGAGATCCTCCTCCCAAGTCCCGTTCGCCGGGGTGATACCTTCAAGATTGGTAATCACGTACCGCAGAGTACCTTTGGAAGCGAATACTTCGCCGTTATGCTCGTTGCTGATGGCGTTCGACGATATTTCCGCATATTCGTTTGGATAGTAGTTATATGCGGTCAATCTTTTGACTTCAAACAAATCCGTAACCTTAACGGTGGTTGCCGTATGTGTTTCTGTAATTGGGACTTTGTTTTCTCTGTCATAGCCTACCTGTATTTCGTAAGTTGTATCATGTGAGGGAGCAACTTCGATATTCTTGGCTTCTGCAAGGGGTAAAAACACGGAAATCAGTGTACCGAGTAAAATTGTGATTGCAAAAAATGCGAGTGCTATAGATCTCTTTTTCATTGCTGCTCCTCCTTTGTAAAGCAATAACCTTTTCCAAATTCAGTATGTATCATTTTTATATCTCCGCAGGCATTTGTCAATTTAATGCGAAGTGTCGATATATGTCGTTTGATCGTTGTGGTGTTCAGACTTTTCATTTTCCACACGTTCTCATAAATATCATTGGGTGTGAAATATTGTCCTGCATGAGTGATCAGAAAATACAGGATATTGAATTCCGATGATGTTAGCGGAATTTGTTTATCCTGAAAGAAGCAGGTGCGCTTTGTTGCATTTACGGTGAGGCCGTTTATAGAAGTCGTTGCTTGCTTTATAGGCAAAAGCCTTAAAGCAAGACGCATTTCAAGAAGCTTGGGTGAACAAGGCTTTACAACGTAATCGAGTGCTCCTTGCGTAAATCCTTCCATCATAGATGCCTCGGAGCCAACCTCGGAAAGAATAACAACCGGGGGCAAAATCTCGTTTGAACGAAACAACTGCATACCGTTGCCATCGGGAAGAATCAGATCAAGAATAATTCCGTCAAAATTTCTCCATTTGGCAAGTTCCAGTCCTTCTTTCAACGTTGTGGCTGTGTATATTTCATTTTTTCTCGAAAAATGCGAAACAAGAGCTCTTAGTTCGTCTTTGTTATCTTCTATGATTAGTATTTTTCTGTTCTCGACTGTCATATGAACTCCTTTCGTCAAGTTATAGT
>JAZNHM010000054.1:0-5900 GCA_045576955.1 Acutalibacteraceae bacterium
AAGATGACCGTTGTTGACCATTACGGCGATGACGAAGCTCTTATCGCGAAGGCAATGGCTCTTTGCTGTGATGCCGAAATCGATGCTGACGGCGTTGTTACCGGTGAGCCTACTGAGGCTGCACTTGTTTACTATGCAAACGAACTCGGCTTCAATAAGAACGACCTTGTTGCAAACGCTCCCAGAATCGGCGAAGCTCCCTTCGATTCAGGCAGAAAGATGATGTCAACCGTTCACAAGACCGCCGACGGAATCATTCAGTACACAAAGGGTGCGCCCGACGAAATTCTTAAGAAGTGCACACTTGCTCTCATCGACGGCAAGGAAGTTGCATTCACAGACGAAGTAAAGGCAGAAATCCTCAAGGACAACAAGAGAATGGCAGACCAGGCTCTGCGTGTTCTTGCTGTTGCTTACAGAAAATATGATTCTGCTCCTGCAGATTTTGCTCCCGAAGCTCTCGAAGGCGAGCTTGTGTTCATCGGTCTTACAGGTATGATTGACCCCGCCCGTCCCGAAGTTAAGGCAGCTATTGAGGAGTGCCGCTCCGCTGGTATCACTCCCATTATGATTACGGGCGACCATAAGGATACCGCTGTTGCAATCGCAATGCAGCTCGGCATTATAGAGGATGCTTCAGGTGCAATCACCGGCGCACAGCTCGATGAAATCAGCGATGAAGATTTCGCTGAAAGAGTTACCGAATTCAGAGTTTATGCACGTGTTCAGCCCGAGCATAAGACAAGAATTGTCAACGCCTGGCGTGCACGCGGTATGATTACCGCAATGACCGGTGACGGTGTTAACGATGCTCCCTCAATCAAGAGCGCAGATATCGGCGTTGGTATGGGTATCACCGGCACAGACGTTACAAAGAACGTTGCAGATATGGTTCTTGCAGACGATAACTTTGCAACAATCGTTTCGGCAGTTTCCGAAGGCAGAAGAATCTATGATAACATCAGAAAGGCTATCCAGTTCCTTCTCGGCTCAAACCTTTCCGAAGTTCTCTCAATCTTCATCGCAACAATCCTCAACTTTACAATTCTCAAGCCTGTTCATCTTCTTTTCATCAACCTTGTAACAGACAGTATTCCCGCTCTTGCTCTCGGTCTTGAAAGACCTGAAAGAGACATTATGCAGAGAAAGCCCCGTAACAGCAAAGAGGGCGTTTTTGCAGGCGGTATGGGTTTTGACGTGTTCTATCAGGGCGCACTTGTTACACTTCTCACTCTCACCGCATTCTTCATCGGTGAATTCCTTGAAACAGGCCACTGGCAGTTCACAAATATTGCAGACTGTAAGGAAGGCATGACAATGGCATTCCTTACAATGTCAATGTGCGAAATTTTCCACTCATTCAATATGCGTTCACAGAGAGGCTCTGTTCTCGGCATGGCATTCGGTCAGAAGTCACACAACTGGGTTCTCTACGGCGCAATGGTTGCTTCGCTTATTCTCACAACCGCAATCATCGAAATTCCCTTCCTTGCAAATATGTTTGACTTTGCTCATCTCGATGCAAAGGCATACGGCATCTCAATCGGTCTCGCATTCCTTGTTATTCCCATTGTTGAGATTATCAAGGCAATTCAGAGAACAATGGCAAAGAAAAAATAAAACAAAAAAAGGACGCGCAGCTGTCCTTTTTCCTTTTTATCCCCCGATGGAAAGGTTATATGGTTCAAAAGATAATTGTTTTTACGCACAAACGGAAGAATCGTCCTTTAAAAGAAGAATGCCCGTTGTTACCGAAAGTGTGATTACGATTGTTGCGAATACTGTCATTTCTGATTCCTCCGTCGTTTTTTATTATGGCTTTATTATATCACGCAAATTTCTAAGAAAAAAGCATGAAAATCTCTAAGAATTTATTAAGATTTCAAAAATCCGCATTAATAAATTTCTGAATAATTCTGAAAATACTTTACAAATCCATAATTTTATTACATAATATATAGTGATACATTATAGAAAGAGGAAAGAGAAAATGAAAGAAAAAGAAAGGAAAGAGAAAAAGCAGGGTACCGCAAAAAAGAATGCTGATCTTGTAAAAAGATTTTTTCCGTATCTCAAGAAGCATCTCGGCACAGAGCTCATTGTGCTTCTCTGTGCATTGACAAGCGCTGCCTGCGAAATTATTCTGCCCCTGATTGTGCGTAAAATCACGGACCAGGGTGTTGAAGACCCGTCAAGCCTGACGGTTAAGCTGATTATCACAATCTGCATCGCTTACGTTGCTTTGCGCTGTGTTGACAGTCTTGCGAGCTACTGTCAGTCCTATTGGGGTCATAAAATGGGCACAAAAATTGAAAACTCAATGCGTGAGGATATGTTTGACCATCTTCAATCGCTCTCGTTCTCATTTTTTGACAACACTAAGGTCGGTCAGCTTATGAGCCGCATGACCTCCGACCTTTTCGATGTTTCGGAATGGGCGCACCACTTCCCCGAAATGGTGCTGATGACGGCGGTTAAATTCATCGCAAGCTTCTGCATTTTTGCAACTATGGATATCCGATTTGCGCTGGTTATCTTCATTCTTATGCCGTTTATGATTATTCTTACGAAGAAATCAAGAACAAGAATGCGTGACACCTTCAAGGCAGGTCGCCATCAGGTCGGCGAAATCAACGCAAGGCTTGAGGACAGTCTTCTCGGCGTAAGAGTTGTGCGTTCGTTCACAAACGAAAGAACCGAGCGTAAAAAATTCTCAAAGGGCAATGAAGAATATGTTGCTGTTCGTAACAAGAGCCATAAATATATGTCGCAGTTCCACGCAACGGTCAAGCTCATCGACGGTATAACATACATCGTTGTTATCGGTATGGGCGCGCTGATGATGAAAAACGGCATCACGTCACCCGGCGATTTCGCCGCAAGCCTTATGCTTATCTCAACGCTTCTCGGCTCAATCCGTACTATCGTTGATTTCAGTGAGCAGTTCAGCCGAGGCATAACGGGTGTTGAGCGATTTGCGGAAATTATGGACGAAATCCCTGACATCACTGATTCGCCCGATGCAGTCGAAATCGAAAATGTTCAGGGTGAAATTGAGTTTAGAGATGTTTCGTTCAGCTATGTTAAGGGCGAAAAAGAAGTTCTTCACAACCTCAATCTCAAAATCGAAAAGGGACAGAATGTTGCTGTTGTCGGCCCGAGCGGCGGCGGAAAAACAACTCTCTGCAACCTTATCCCCAGATTCTATGAGCCCGAAGGCGGCGAAATCCTGCTTGACGGCAAGAACATAAAAGACATCACTCTGCGTTCGCTGCGTTCGAATATCGGCGTTGTTGCCCAGGATGTTTACCTCTTCTCGGGCACAATCCGTGATAATCTCATCTACGGCAAGGCGGATGCTACTGAAGAAGAAATCATTGATGCCGCAAAGAAAGCGGGTGCTCACGATTTCATTTCGGCTCTTCCCAACGGCTACGATACATATGTCGGCGAAAGGGGAGTCAAGCTTTCGGGCGGTCAGAAGCAGAGAATCTCAATTGCGAGAGTTTTCCTCAAGAATCCCCCCGTGCTTCTGCTTGACGAAGCAACCTCCGCGCTCGATAACGAGAGCGAAAAGCTTGTTCAGGAATCGCTTGAGCGCCTTGCGCAGGGTAGAACAACGCTCACTATTGCCCACCGTCTGACAACCATCCGCAATGCGGACGAAATCATCGTTCTCACCGAGGACGGCATCGCCGAGCACGGCTCACATAAAGAGCTGATGCAGAAAGGCGGACTTTACAGCAATATGTATAATATGTATGCTGTTATGTAAAACAATAAATTAAAGCAAAGAAAGGAATTACCACTATGCTTAAAAATATTTCTCCTATCATTTCACCCGAACTTCTTAAGATTCTTATGGAAATGGGTCACGGCGACGAAATCGTTATCGGTGACGGCAACTTCCCCTCAGCTTCAATCGCACAGAAGCTTGTCCGTCTCGACGGTCACGGCGTTAACGAAATCCTTGAAGCAATTCTCAAGCTGATGCCCCTTGATACATATGTTGATGCTCCTGTTGCTCTTATGGATAACGGTGATGCTTCAAATCCTCCTCCCATCTGGGCAGACTACAAAAAGACTATTGTTGCCGAAGAAGGCGAAAAGAATATTGAGCTTGTTGAGCGCTTTGCATTCTATGACAGAGCAAAGAAGGCGTATGCCGTTATCGCAACAGGCGAAACCGCAATTTATGCCAACATCATTCTCAAGAAGGGTGTAGTTATTCAGTAAGGAGATTTCCCTATGGAAAAACGAGTTTTAGCCATTGACTTCGGCGCATCGAGCGGCAGAGCTATCATCGGTAAGTTCGACGGCGAAAAAATTTCGCTCGAAGAGGTTCACCGCTTCTCCAACGACCCCGTAAAAGTGGGCGACACTATGTACTGGGACGTTCTGCGCCTTTTCTATAATATTAAGCAGGGCATCGTCAACGCAAAGCTTGCGGGCGGATTCGACAGCATCGGCATCGACACCTGGGGTGTTGATTTCGGTCTTATCGACGAATTCGGATGCCTTCTTGAAAACCCCGTTCACTACCGTGATATGCGTACCGCGGGTTTGATTGAGGAATGCGCAAAGACCGTTCCCAATGACGAATTCTACGGCACAACGGGTATTCAGTTTATGGAGCTTAACACGGTTTATCAGCTCTATGCACTCAAAAAATACCGTCCGCACATCCTCGAAAGAGCGGACAGACTCCTCTTTATGCCCGACCTTTTCGGTTATATGCTCACGGGCAAAAAGACAACCGAATATTCAATTGCAACCACTTCGCAGATGTATGACATCAACAAAAAAGGCTGGGCAACCGACATAATCGAAAAGCTCGGCATCCCCACCCGACTTCTCGGCGAAATCGTTCCCTCGGGCACTCCGCTTGGCAAGGTGCGCAAGGATATCTGCGAGGAATGCGGCATTGATGAGGTTGACGTTATCAGCGTTTGCGGTCACGACACACAGAGCGCGCTGACCGCTGTTCCTGCCGAAAGCGAAGATTTTGCTTTCATTTCGAGCGGCACCTGGTCGCTCTTCGGCACCGAGCTTGCAGAGCCCATCGTCAACGAAACATCGCTTAAAATGAACGTCACCAACGAGGGCGGCTACGGCTCAACCGTCGGCTTCCTCAAGAATATCATCGGTCTCTGGCTCATTCAGGAAAGCCGCCGCCATTGGAACAGACACGGCAGCGACTATTCATATGCGGACCTCGAAAAACTCGCTCTTGCATCAGAGCCTTTCAAGTGCTTCATTGACCCCGATTCGCCCGAATTCACTCCTCCCGGCAACATTCCGCAGAGAGTGCGTGACTACTGTGAAAGAACAGGTCAGCCTGTTCCCAAGAGCGTGGGCGAGGTTATGCGATGCATCTATGAAAGCCTTGCGATGAAATATCGCCAAACTCTCGATAATCTTGAAGCCTGCACGGGTAAAAACTACCCCGCAATCCACGTTATCGGCGGCGGCACAAAGGATACTCTTCTTTGTCAGATGACAGCTTCGTCGTGCGCAAGAAATGTTGTTGCAGGCCCGATTGAAGCAACCGTTCTCGGCAATATTGCCGTTCAGCTCCTCTCCTGCGGTGCTATCGAAAGCATTGAGCAGGCTCGCAAAATTGTTAAGGCAAGCGAAAACACCGTTGAATATACCCCCGAAAATCCCGATGCATGGGCAGAAGCCTATGAGAGATTCAAGGCGGTAATCAAATAAAAATTAAATTCACCAAACATAGAAAGGAAGATGCTATTATGGCAAAAAGCAGACTTATCGGCGATTACCCCGTTATCGGTATCCGCCCCATTATCGACGGCAGAAGAGGCCCCCTCAAGGTAAGAGAATCTCTTGAAGACCAGACCATGAATATGGCAAAGGCAGCAAAGGCTCTCTTTGAGGAA
>JAZNHM010000055.1:0-7619 GCA_045576955.1 Acutalibacteraceae bacterium
CAAAGAGCTTGAAAGCGTTAACGAACTCAGCTTTGATGCCGATGAAAAGAAGAAGATGCAGAAGATTCTTGACATGATGGGCAAAAACGAAGCCGAGCTTGAAAAGACCGAAACTTCGGATGTTGAGGCAATGGTTTATGTTATGCCCATGACCAACGTTCTCAGAAACGACGGCAGAAATCAGCCCTTTGCCCGCAAAGACCTGCTCGAAGGCGCTCCCCAGAGCACAGAGGACAGCTGGCAGGTTCCCAGACTCGTGAAGTGAGGTGCAGATAAATGATTTATATTAACAAGATAAACGCGGCGGGCAAAATCGCCGTAGACGATACAATTCTTGTAAAAGATGTTCCCGCAACCGCGGGTTCAAAGATGCTTGAGAATTTCAAGCCTCTTTTCAGTGCGGAAGCAGTTGAAAGACTCGAAAAGGCAGGCTATGAAATCGCGGGTAAAACAAACGTTGGCGAATTCGGTCTTGACCTTCTCGGCGAAACTTCATATTTTGAACCCGAAACCGAAAACGGCAATCTCGTCGGCGCATCGGCATCTCTCGTTGCATCGGGAGAGGTCAAAGCAGCTCTTAACGTTGACCTTAACGGTGCACCCAGACGTGCGGCGGCTGTTTCGGGCGTTGATTTCATAAAACCCACCTACGGCACCGTTTCACGCTACGGCGTTATCGCTTGTGCCTGCTCGGGCGAGCAGATCGGTGTCACCGCTGCAAACGCAGACGACGCAAAGGAAATCCTTTCCGTTATCGCAGGTCATGACAGCAAGGACGGCACAAGCCTTCCCGCTGAAAAATACGAATATTCAACAGACGAAAACGTTGCAGCTATGAAAATCTGCATCGTGAAAGAGCTTTATGACTCTGCAAGCGCAGAAGTAAAGGCAAACATCGATGCTTATGCAGAAAGTCTTAAAAAACTCGGTGCGGCGGTTGATACAATTTCACTTGACATCGCCTCTCAGGCACAGACCGCATGGCAGATTCTTATGGCAGCTGAAACCACCAACAATCTTTCAAGATTTGACGGTGTAAAGTACGGCTACAGAACTCCCGAATACAAAAACATTGACGAGCTTTATGTCAAGAGCCGTTCCGAATCAATGGGATTCCTCTCAAAGGCAACCATCATCTACGGTTCAGATGTTCTTGCAAAGGCAAAGTATGAAAAGTGCTACGATAAATCTCTCCGTATGCGCCGCATCGTGTGTGAAAAAGCAAGAGAAGTGCTTGCAAAATATGACGCAATCCTTACTCCTGCTTGCTCACAGAAGAGCTATAAGCCTTATGATGTTGCGGATGCTTTCGAAAAGGTTTATGAAGAAAGCCTTTTCACCGCAATCCCCTCAATCACGGGTATGCCTGCAATGGTAACAAAGGGCGTTCAGCTTATTGCGGATTCATATAAAGAAAGCGTGCTTCTCAGCATTGCAAAGAGCGTGGAGGTGTAAATAATGAAATACGAACTTGTTATAGGTTTGGAAACTCACGTTGAACTTTCCACCGATTCAAAGCTTTTCTGCTCCTGCGGCGGACATTCAAGCCCCAAGGAGCCCAACGACTGCGTATGCCCCGCTTGCAGCGGTATGCCCGGCATGCTTCCTGTGACCAATAAGCACGCAATCGAGCTTGCAGTCAAAGCAGGTTTTATGCTTAACTGCAAAATCAACCAGTACACAACATTCGATAAGAAGAGCTATTATTATCCTGACCTTCCCTGTGCTTACCAGATTACTCAGTGGTTCCATCCCATCTGCGTTGACGGCAGCGTTCAGATCGGCGAAAGAACAATCGGCATCAAGCAGATTCACGTTGAAGAGGATGCAGGTAAGCTTGTTCACGACGAAGCAACAAACACCTCGTTTGTTGACTATAACCGTACCAGCGTTCCCCTTATCGAAATCGTAAGCAGACCCGATTTCCGTTCATCGGATGAAGTTATCGCATACCTCAAGAAGCTCAAGTCAAGCCTTCAGTTCGCAGGTATTTCCGAGTGCGAAGAGGGTGCGATGAGATGCGACGTTAATATTTCGGTTCGTCCCGAAGGTTCAAACGAGCTTGGTGTGCGCTCCGAAATCAAGAATATGAGCTCGCTTTCCGAAATCAAGGATGCAATCGAGTTTGAAAAGGTTCGTCACGTTGATGCTATCGAGCGACACACAGAAATGCTCGTTCAGGAAACCCGCCGCTGGGATGACGTCAAGAGACGCACATTCCCGATGAGAAGCAAGGAAACTGCGGCGGATTACAGATATTTCCCCGACCCCAACCTTATGCCCATCGTTATTGACGACGAGTGGCTTGCCGAAATCAGAGCAAGTATGCCCGCAACATCGGAAGAAAAGAGTGGCTACTATGAGGAAATGGGCATCGCCGCAAAAGAGGCTTCGGTGCTTGCATCCGATAGAAAACTTTCCGATATGTTTGATGCGGTTGTCGCAATGGGCAGAAGCCCCAAGACCGTTGCAAGCTGGATTCTTACAGAATGTATGGGTCAGATGAAGCGCCTTGAGCTTACTTCTCTTGACATTGATGCATCAAAGCTTTCAAGAATTATTGAGCTTGTTGAAGGCGGCGAAATCACCCGCGCAGCAGGCAAGAAGGTTCTTTCCGCTGTGTTTGAAAACGATGTTGACGTTGATAAATACTGCGAAGAAAACAACCTCAATGCAAAGATTGATGACAGTTTCATCCTCGAAACAGTACGTCGTGTTATCGGAGAAAACGACAAGGCTGTTGCCGATTACAAGAACGGCAAGGTCAAGGCAATGCAGTCAATCTTCGGTTGCATTATGAAGGAGCTTAAGGGTAACGGCGACCCCGCTGTTATCAGAGCGCTTCTCGAAAAAGAACTCAACAGCTAAAATAAAAGACCATCTCGTGAGAGATGGTCTTTTTGATTGTTATGAAAGTTTATCAATGATTCTGTCAGCGGAATTTCCTTTTTCTTCAACTGTCAGGGTCGCGATATATTCATCCGTTTTTTTGTCGGATTCTGCTGAATAAAGGTCGCTGATACAGGATGAGCGGTAGTTTGCATAAACGCTATCACCCTTATCCTTGAGGTTTTCTTTTATGACAGCGAAAATACATTCGTCATAAACAATGACCTGAACGGTATCGTCCGCTTGGGTATAAACTTTTTCGTAGAAGCCGTCGGGATATCCGTCAGAGCCTTTTTTGAGGAGAATCGAGTTTGACAGAAGATAGCCTGCGTTGTTGATTGTTTCCGCAAATTTTTCTGTGTCTGCCCCTGCGGTTTTTACGTAGCTGTCAAAAGCTGCAAGCAAATCGTTTTTCTCTGCCTGTGTGAGCGGAGTTGAGCCGTCTGCAGAGGTGAAATAAACGCATACCGTGCGGAAACTGATATAGTTGTTATAGAAGTAGTCACGGATTTCATTTTCGGTATCGGCATTTCCTGTGCCCTTGTCGTAAGTCTCACTGAAAATTGCGTCGCTGTATGCCTGTGAAGTGATGATTTTGGTAAGGGTCTGTTTGGAAATACCGATTTTTTTATAATGATTTTCAAATCTGACCCAGAAATCGTTTACAGTTTGTGAGATTTCCGTTTTTTCTGCAGAAGAAAGCGAGAGCCCTGCATCGCGGAATTCGGTGTTTGCGGCAAGATATTTTTTACACTCGTTGATTGTTGCCGCTTTGACATCGGAGTCAATCGGGTTTTCTGTCAGTCCGTAATCTGTCGGACGGCTGATTACCTTGTCGGCATAATAGGTAAAAATTTCGCTGTCGATTTCCGTGCCGGATATGGTGAGCACGGTTTTTTTCTGTGCCGTACAGCCGCAGAATGAGAATATTATTAAAACGGCAAGCAAAGCCGCCGTGATTTTTTTCATAATCCATCACCCTTTCTCTGCGATTATATCACACATTTCGTCTTTTATCAATTAAAGGATAAAAATAGTCGCAAAAAATTTAAAAAATATCTTTATTCCTTTAAAAAATTGTAGTATAATTACAATGTATCAAAAAAATTAAGGGGTGTATGATAATGGAAAAAATTAAACTTATTATTGCAAACGATGAATATGTCATCTCAACCGATAATGAACTTGATTACGTTGCTCAGCTTGGTGAAGAGCTTAACCAGAGAATCACAGCAATTCTCAACAAAAGCGGAAGAATTTCGGTAACTCAGGCTGCAATACTTACTGCGCTCGAATATGCGGATGCCGCAAAGAAGGGCGAAATCACTTCAGAAAATCTCAGAGGTCAGATTCAGGAATACCTTGAAGATGCCGCAAGAGCAAGAACAGATGCTGAAATCTCAAAGCGTGAGCTTGAAAGAGTTTCAAAAGAGCTTAATGCTCTCAAAGCTTCGAAGAAATAATGATTCCGGAAATTCTTGCTCCCGCGGGTAGTTTTGAATCGTTGACTGCTGCCGTGCGCTGCGGTGCAAATGCCGTTTATCTCGGCGGAAAAGCGTTCAATGCACGCCGCAATGCTTCAAATTTTTCTGATGACGAACTCAGAAAAGCTGTTGAATACTGCCACGCAAGAAATGTTAAGGTTTATCTGACACTCAACACTCTTGTTGGCGACAGCGAGCTTGAAACAGCATATGATGCAATCAGAAGTGCTTGCGAAGCAAATGTTGATGCACTTATTTTGCAGGATACAGGACTCGCCGCCATGGTGCGACGGGTCTCTTCGTCTATGCCTCTGCACGCATCAACCCAGATGTCCGTTCAGAGCATTGAGGGTGTAAGAATCCTTGAAAAGCTCGGATTTTCAAGAGTAGTTCTTCCGAGAGAGCTTTCTGAAAAAGAGATAAAGGCAATCTCATCCCAAACCGATACAGAGCTTGAATATTTCGTTCACGGCGCTCTGTGTATGTGCGTTTCGGGTCAGTGCCTGATGAGCAGCGTCCTCGGCGGAAGAAGCGGTAACCGCGGTCTGTGCGCTCAGCCCTGCCGTCTGCCGTTCGGAGTCAATTCAAAGGGCGGCAACAATCTCAGCCTTAAGGATTTGTCGCTTGTCGACGAACTCGGCAAGCTTTCAGAAGCGGGAATCTGCTCGTTCAAAATAGAGGGCAGAATGAAACGTCCCGAGTATGTTGCGGCGGCTGTTACCGCTTGCAGAAACAGTATTAACGGAACAGAAAATGAAGAAATAAACGATTCACTCAAAGCGGTTTTTTCACGCTCGGGATTTACAAAAGGATATTTTGAGGGCAAGCTCGGTAAGGATATGTTCGGCATACGCCGTAAAGAGGATGTCGAGGGCGCATCGGGTGTGCTTTCGTCACTTCAACGTCTTTACGATAAGGAAACCGCACTTCTCCCCGTAGACTTTCATCTTGTTTTCAAGAACGGTGAGCCTATGAAGCTTAATGCCGCTTGCGGAGAATATTCGGCAGAGGCTGACAGTGAAAAATCGCCTGAGCCTGCCTTGAACAAACCGCTCAGCTGCGATGATTTGATTCAGCGCATCTCGAAATGCGGCGGCACACAGTTTTATGTGAACAAAGCGGAGGTTGATTTTGAGGAGGGTCTTAATGTTTCTGCAGGTGCGCTCAACGAACTTCGCAGAAATGCACTTGCATTGCTTGAAAATGAAATAATCAAAAGAGAAAAAAATGAAATTTCTCCGTTTGACGATGACTACAAACCGCATAAAGCAACCCCTTTTGTGCTCCATGCAAGATTTTTTAAGGAGGAACAGATTTCTGAAAATCTTGGAGGAATATCAAGGATTATCCTCCCGATAGAGGTTAGTGCAAAAACGGTTGAATCTCTCAACAAAAAAGGTGTTGAAATCGCAATCGAAATTCCCGCACCCGTATTTTCAAATGCGGATAAATATATCGAAAAGCTCAAAGAGCTTAAAAATCACGGTGCAAGCCTTGCGTGGGTCTGCACTCTTGACGGAATCGGTATTGCTCAAAAGGCAGGCATCGGTTTTGCAACGGGATTCGGTATGAATGTTTTCAACAGTCTTTCGCTCGGCGAAATGCAGAATCTCGGCGCGGTTGATTCGCTTCTTTCTTGTGAAATCAATCTTTCCGAAGCATCAAGGCTTTCGGGGGATATTCCGAGAGGAATGATGACCTACGGCAGAATTCCTCTGATGCTCACGAGAAATTGCCCTATTAAAAACAAGCTGACTTGTGCCGAATGCAGCTCGGAGAGCAGCCTTGTTGACAGAATGGGAGTAAAATTTCCCGTTGTCTGTAAAAACGGTGCAAGCTTTATTCTCAATTCACGTCCGCTGTGGATGGCGGATAAGAAAAATGAGCTTCACAACATCGACTTCGGTTTGCTTTATTTTACGAATGAGAGCAAAGAAGAGTGTGAAAGAGTGATTGAAGCCTATAATAATAATGAAAAGCCCGACGGTGAATTTACCAGAGGACTTTATTTTAAAAATGTGTTGTAAAAATTCAAAATTATATTGCAAAGAAAAACAAATTGCAGTATACTTTTTCCATAATTTTTAAAAGAAGGTATGTAATATGATAAGAGTCGGCATTTACGGCTACGGTAATATCGGAAAGGGCATCGAATGCGGAATCCGTCAGAATTCCGATATGACACTTGCTGCTGTTTTCACAAGAAGGGACCCTTTGCTCGTTAAAACTGTTTTCGGGGATACTCCCGTTTACTCCGCAGCGGATGTGCTTGATTATAAAGATGAAATTGATGTTATGATAATGTGCGGCGGCAGCGCAACAGACCTGCCTGTGCAGACTCCCGCACTTGCGGAGCATTTCAATGTTGTTGACAGCTTTGATACTCACGCAAGAATTGCGGAGCATTTTGCAAATACAGATAAAACCGCAAAGGCAGGTGGCAAAACCGCAGTTATTTCGGTTGGCTGGGATCCCGGTCTTTTCTCGCTCAACCGTCTTTATGCCGAGGCGATTCTTCCTGAGGGAAATAATTACACGTTTTGGGGTAAGGGTATAAGCCAGGGTCATTCGGATGCAATCAGAAGAATTGACGGTGTTCTCGATGCAAGGCAGTATACCGTGCCGGTTCCCGAGGCGGTTGAATCTGTCAGAAACGGCGAAAATCCTGAGCTCACAACCCGTATGAAGCACACAAGAGAGTGCTACGTTGTTGCGGCTGAAGGTGCTGACAAGGCAAGAATTGAGAATGAAATCAAAACAATGCCCAACTATTTTGCGGATTACGACACAACCGTGACTTTTATTACTCAGGACGAACTTAACGAAAATCACGGCGGTTTGCCTCATCAGGGAATCGTTCTTCGCTCGGGTGTTACGGGCGCAAACAAAGAGCATAAGCACGTTATCGAATATTCGCTTAAGCTTGATTCAAACCCTGAATTCACCTCAAGTGTTCTTCTTGCATATGCAAGAGCAGCTTACAAGCTCAACAAGTCCGGTGATACGGGATGCAAGACCGTTCTCGATATTCCGCCCGCAATGCTTTCGCAGAAGAGCGGAATTGAGCTTGCGCAGTATATATAATAATGTATATAAACAGTGTGCAACACAAGATGTTGTGATGCGGCAAGCCGTGTTGCATATCATTCAAAAAAATTAAGAGTTTTAACAAAAAAGTGCTTGACTGCAGAGAATGAATGTGATATTATTATTCTACCTCTGCAGGAGGGTTCTTTTTTTGTGCCC
>JAZNHM010000056.1:0-16517 GCA_045576955.1 Acutalibacteraceae bacterium
CGGTGACCAGGTAATCAGAATTCTTGACCCCAGCGTGTTTATGACCGTTCTTTCAACGGGCAGAGACGTCCGTAACCAGCGTGTATATCTTGCAGAATACAAGAGATACGTTGAGCAGACTGTTGTTTATGACCGTGACTCACATCTGCTTATCGGTATTATGCGTGAAGGGACCGACGAAGAGGCAGAGCGCGAAAAGAAAGAAAATATCAGCCGCCAGACTGTTGAGGTTGCCGACAGAGTTGTTGAAAAGCAGATGCGTATCGTTCAGGAAATTGCATCTCTTCTCGGTGAAACCGCCGCAGAAACAAAAATCGCTCTTGCGAAGCTGAAGGAGTCGATTACCGATGAATGATTTATGTGCAGATATCGGCTATAAAAGTGTAAATCACTACGGTGAAGAGCTTTGCGGTGACCACGTTGACGTTGTTGAGCAGGACGAAAATTCGCAGGTTATCGTGCTTGCCGACGGTCTTGGAAGCGGTGTTAAAGCGAGCATCCTTTCGACCTTGACCTCAAAGATAATTTCAACTATGATGGCAGAGGGTCTTCCGATTGAGGAATGTGTTTCAACCATTGCCGCAACTCTGCCCGTATGCTCTGTCAGAGGCGTTGCATATTCAACCTTTACGATTATTCATCTGAAAAACAACGACATTGCAGAGGTTATTCAGTATGACAATCCGCAGGTAATTGTTATCCGCAATGAGCAGAATTACGATTATCCCAAAACGGAAATGAATATCGGCGGCAAAAAGATTTATAAAAGCATAATAAAGCTTCAGGAAAACGATATTTTTGTTGCAATGAGTGACGGCTGCCCCCATGCGGGCATCGGAATGTCATATAATTTCGGCTGGAAAAGAGAAGATATTATTTCGTTCATCGAAACTCTTGCTCCCGTCGGTTACACGGCAAAAACTCTTTCAACAATCATTGTTGATGAATGCTTCAAGCTCTACGGCGGAAAACCCGGTGACGATGCAACAGCTTGTGTTGTGAGAGTCAGAAAGCGTGAGCCGATGAATATTCTTTTCGGTCCTCCGTCAAACAGAGATGATGCCGACAGAATGATGTCGCTCTTCTTCTCGAAAGAGGGCAAGCACATTATCTGCGGCGGCACAACCTCATCAATTGCCGCAAAATATCTTAACAAACCTATAAAAGCAAGCCTTAACTTTGAGAAAGCCGATGTACCTCCCATTGCGGAAATCGAAGGTGTTGACCTTGTAACCGAGGGCGTTATCACCGTCAACAAAGTCCTTGAATATGCAAAGGATTATCTCGGCGAAAACGAGCATTATGAGCATTGGAGCATAAAGCGTGACGGTGCTTCATTAATTTCCCGCTTGCTTTTTGAAGAAGCAACTGATATAAATTTCTATGTGGGCAGAGCAATCAACCCTGCGCATCAGAATCCTGACCTGCCCATTAATTTCAGCATAAAAATGAATCTTGTTGAGGAACTTTCAACCTGCCTCAAAAAGATGGGTAAACGCATTAAGGTCAGTTATTTTTAAGGAGAGAAACTTATGAGAAAGTTTGATACAAAAGTTCAATATCTTAAATACAAAGTTCTGCGTGAAGTTGCAAGACTGTCGTGGAACGACACCTTGTATGACAACATTCTCGATATTCCCAAAAACCTTGTTCCCGGTAACGAACCCACAATGCGTTGCTGTGTTTACAAAGAACGTGCAATTCTTGCCGAAAGAGTAAAAATCGCAATGGGCGGCGATAAGAATAACCACAATGTTATTGAAGTTATCGATATCGCTTGTGACGAATGTCCTGTCGGCGGTTACGAAGTAACCAACGCCTGCCGCGGCTGTCTTGCTCACAGATGCGAGGATGTATGTAAAAAGGGCGCAATCACATTCGACAACAACCACGTTGCACACATTGATAAATCAAAATGTGTTGAATGCGGTGCGTGTGCAAAGGTTTGTCCTTACACTGCAATCGTAAGCAGAAAAAGACCCTGCCAGAGCGCTTGCAAAATCAAGGCTATTTCGATGAATGAGCAGAAAGCAGCGACCATCAATAACGATAAATGCACCGCTTGCGGCGCTTGTGTTTATCAGTGCCCATTCGGTGCGATAATGGATAAATCCTATATGGTTAACGTTATCGATATCATCAAGAAGAGCGAAGAAAACAAAAAATATAAGGTTTACGCAGTTGTTGCACCCTCAATTTCAAGCCAGTTCACCTATGCGAAGCTTGGTCAGGTAATCAGCGGACTCAAAGAGCTCGGTTTCTATACCGTTGTTGAAGCTGCACTCGGTGCGGATATGGTTGCAATGGCAGAATCAAAAGAACTTGCTGAAAAAGGTTTTCTCACAAGCTCGTGCTGCCCCGCTTTTGTAACTTATGTTAAAACTGCATTTCCCCAGCTTGCAGAGCATATTTCGCATAATCTTTCACCCATGGCGGCTCTTGCTAAATACATCAAAGAAACAAGCGAAGGCGCAAAAGTTGTTTTCATCGGACCATGCACAGCAAAAAAAGCAGAGGCACAGCTTGAATCCGTAAAGCCTTATGTTGACAGCGTTCTGACATTCGAGGAACTTCAGGCACTTTTCGACAGCAAGGATATTGATATTACTACTCTCGACGAAGATGTGCTTGATAACGCATCCTATTTTGGCAGAATTTTTGCTCGAAGCGGCGGACTTTCGGATGCTGTTGCTCAGGCAATGAAAGAGCAGAACATTGAGTTTGACCTCAAGCCCGCAGTCTGCGACGGAATCGAAGCCTGCAAGCTTGCACTCCTCAAAAAGAGCAAGAATGTTTTTGATGCCAACTTCATCGAAGGTATGGCATGTATCGGCGGTTGTATCGGCGGTGCAGGATGTCTTACCCACGGTGAAAAGAACAAATCCGAGGTTGATAAATACGGAAAAGAGGCGATGGAAAAAACCATTTCCGATGCCGTTTCAATTTTGAAATAATTTAATAACAACACATTCATATATCTACCCTAATCAAAGAGCACCGAGCATTTTTTGTTCGGTGTTCTTTTTGCGGCATTTAAAATTAATCGGTATCTTTTTGTGGAAATTTGTGACGGTGTGTGATATAATAATTTGACGAAATTTTATTGAACTGTAATTTTTGAAAAGGAGATTTAATATGAACGTTATTTACACAAAAAATGCGCCCGATGCAATCGGACCTTATTCCCAGGCAATCGTTACGGGAGGACTTGTTTTTACTTCGGGACAGATACCCATTAACCCCGAAAGCGGTGCGGTTGAAGCACAGACAATAACAGAGCAGACCGAGCGAGTTTGCCAAAACATAAAAGCCGTTCTTGAGGCGGCGGGAAGCAGCCTTGAAAAGGTTGTGAAAACAGTTTGCTTCCTTAACGATATGAGTAATTTTGCTGCTTTCAACGAGGTTTATGCAAAATATTTCACAGGCAAGCCCGCACGTTCCTGTGTTGCTGTGAAGGAACTTCCGAAGAATGTTCTTGTTGAAATTGATACCGTGGCAGAAGTATAAAACTATATTCTGATTGGATTTTCATCCCCGTACAGTCATCTGTGCGGGGCTTTGTCATAATCAAATTTTTTAAATCAATCAAAAACCAACATTATCAAACCCCGAATCAATTGCAACAATAATAAGGTAAACGTAAATTGAATTCAAAGGGATGTAATGAAAATGTCAAAGAATAATTCGGTAGTTCCTCAGGCAAGAGCCGCTCTTGACCGATTCAAGCCGGAAGCTGCAAGAGAGGTTGATGTTCAATTCCCTATTAAAGAAAAACATGCATAAAACTATACGCTTTATGGCATACATATTCAATATAACGTTTCCCATAGCTGTCTTTCAGATGTAAAGGTGGCTTTTGTTTGTTTCTCATATGTTTTAAAGGAAAGTTTTGCGTTATTTACAATTGCATATATAAAAAAGATATGATACAATATCAAACAGATAATTTTTGGAGGCTATGCTTATGAAAAAAGCAATCAAAAAAGCAATTTCGGTTTTGCTTATTGCGGTTATGGTTTTCGGCGCCGCACCCCTTGCGGGATTCGTGGGTCTCGAACTGCCCGAATTGAATCTTTTCAGCACCAAAGCCGAAGCAGCAACAATAAGAGGAATTTGTGGAGATGACCTTACCTGGTCTTTCGATGAGTCAACAGGTGAGCTTGTTATCAGCGGTGAGGGCGATATGTATCAATACAGCCCCGATAAGCTCACTCCTTGGTACGGTTACCGCAACGAAGTGAAAAGCGTAATAATCGGCAATAGTGTAGAAAGTATCGGTGATTATGCGTTTTACAACTGCGTCGGATTGGCGAGCATAAAAATCGGCAACAAGGTGAAAAGTCTCGGCAACGGAGTATTCAGAAACTGTCTGAGCCTTGCGGATGTTGCGTTCCCCGAAAGCGTAAAAAGCATAGGTGACGAAGCTTTCAAAGGCTGCACAAGCCTTGCAACCATCGCAATTCCCGATGGTGTAACAAGCATTTGTGACGGAACATTCAGTGGCTGCACAAGCCTTGCAAGTATCACTATTCCCGAAAGCATAACAAGTATAAGAGACTCTGTGTTCAGCGGATGCTCGGCTCTTGCGGGAATAATCGTTGATGCTGACAATGCAATGTATTCAAACGATGAAAACGGCGTTTTGTTCAATAAGGATAAAACCGTGTTGCTTCGCTATCCTGCGGCAAATGAAGCAACAAGCTATGCAGTTCCCGACGGCGTAACAAGCATAGAGCATAATGCGTTTGACGGCTGCACAAATCTTGAAAGTGTCACAATCCCCGAAAGCGCAGAGAGCATTGGCGATTATGCATTCAGCGGTTGCACAAATCTTGAATCCGTCACGATTTTTGACAGAATCACAGACCCCGATGTTGCAACGGCTATCGGAAAAAGCGCTTTCCCGGATACCGTTCAGATTCTCTGCAATAAGGGCACAGCTGCACATACATATGCAGAAGAAAATTCGATTGCATATTATCTCCTTGACGGCACCGAAGAAGAAAACACAATTTCGGGAACGGCCGGCACAAATCTCACATGGTTGATTGAAAGAAAAACAAGAACGCTGACCATTGACTGTAAAGATTCAATGCCTCTTTTTGAATCGACAATCGCTCCCTGGGTTTATCACAAAGAGTATGTTGTGAATTTAAAAATCAATGATGGCTGCACATCAATCGGTTCTTATGCATTCCATAACTGCACTTATCTGAAAAATGTCGATATCCCCGACAGTGTAACAGGCATATACGGTCATGCATTCAGAGGTTGCACAAGTCTTGAAAGTATTGCAATTCCAGACAGCGTAACAAGCTTAGGTTTCTCAGGCGGTTATGTGTTCAGTGACTGCACAAGTCTTGCAAGTGTCACACTCGGCAACGGCGTAACAGCCATATACAGTGATCTGTTCAGCGGCTGTACAAGCCTTGAGAGCATCACAATCCCCGACAGTGTAACAAGCATAGGTGCTTTTGCATTCAGCGGTTGCACAAGCCTTGTAAGCATCACAATCCCCGACAGTGTAACAAGCATAGCCGGTTCTGCATTCATCGGCTGCACAAGCCTTGTAAGCATCACAATCCCCGACAGTGTAACAAGCATAGGGTATAATATGTTTGCCGGCTGCACAAATCTTGAAAGTGTCACAATCCCCGAAAGCGTAGAGAGTATCGACGATGGTGCATTCAGCGGTTGTAAGAGTCTTGCAGGCATAGAAATCCCTGACAGTGTAACAAGCATAGGCAGTTCTGCATTCAGCGGCTGCACAAGCCTTGCAAGCATCACGATTCCCAACAGCGTAACGAGTATAGGCAATAGCGCTTTTTATCACTGTTCAAGTCTCGAAAGCGTAACAATCGGTAAAGGTGTAACGCACATAGACGGGTCTACTTTCTATGGTTGTACAAGCCTTGCAAGTATAGAAATTCCCGAAAGCGTAACAAGCATCGGCGATTATGCATTCAGTGGCTGCACAAGTCTTGCAAGTATAGAAATTCCCGACAGAGTAACAAGCATAGGTATTTCTGCATTCAGCGGCTGTACAAGCCTTACAAGCATTACAATTCCCGACAGCGTAACGAGTATAGGCTATTTAGCATTCAACGACTGCATAAATCTTGAGAGTGTAACAATTCCAGACAGTGTAACAAGCATCGGGCATAATGCATTTCCGCCTGCCGTTCAGCTTGCTTGCTATAGAAACACTGCAGCGCAGGCATATGCAGAAGAAAACCGAATTGCATATTATCTTCTTGACGGCACCGAAGAGGAAAACACAATTTCGGGCACGGTCGGCACAAAGATCACCTGGTCAATTGACAGAAAAACAAGAACGCTGACCATTGATAATCAGGGAACAATGGTTGCTTTTTCATCGGAAACTGCACCCTGGGTTCAGCATGGAATATATATTGTAAACGCAAAAATCAACTACGGCTGCACAAATATCAGCGCATATGCGTTCAAGAACTGCAGTTATCTGAAAAATATTGATATTCCTTACAGCGTAACGAGTATAGGCGAGTATGCATTCGGCGACTGCACAAGCCTTGAGAACGTAACAATCCCCGAAAGCGTGACGGTAATATATGGAAGCGCCTTTGGCAATTGCAAAAGCCTTAAAAACGTCGCAATCCCCGAAGGAGTAACAAGCATAAGAGACTATACATTCAAAAATTGCACAAGTCTTGAAAGCGTAACAATCCCCGACAGCGTAACGAGAATAAATCAGTTTGCATTCAGTGGCTGCACAAGTCTTACAAGCGTAAAAATCCCTGAAAAAGTAAATGAAATAAGCAAAGAAGCTTTTGCAGATTGTTCCAATCTTTCCGCAATTTATTTTTATAACAGAAATTGCTCAATAAATGAAGCTGCAATTACGATTTATGCAACAATTTACGGCTACCTTGGCTCAACCGCCGAAACCTTTGCTGATAAATACGGCTACGAGTTCATCCCCATTGTTGATATCCCCTGCGAAAAGCATACCTATGAAAACGGTTGCGATATTTACTGCAATGTCTGCGGATTCAAAAGAGAGCCCCTCCACTCATTCGGCGG
This sequence comes from Acutalibacteraceae bacterium, assembly GCA_045576955.1. Taxonomy (GTDB): domain Bacteria; phylum Bacillota; class Clostridia; order Oscillospirales; family Acutalibacteraceae; genus CAG-177. The sequence goes on from JAZNHM010000056.1 coordinate 7,063, forward strand.
CGGAATAGTAATCAAAGAGGCATCCTGCATTGAAACGGGAGTTAAAAAATATGTCTGCTCGGATTGCGGCTATTCGGAATTCTATGAAACCGAAAAGCTTCCCGAACACATATATGACAATGAATGCGACCCCTCCTGCAACAGTTGCGATGAGCCCAGAAATATTACCCATGACTATGATGAATGGGTTGTGACCAAAGACCCTACCTGTGGCGCTTACGGCTTTAAAGAGCATATCTGCTTAATTTGCGGAGCTGTTGAAACAGACACAGTCGCAAAGCTTACCGAGCACACCTACACCAACGATTGCGACACTGATTGCGATGTCTGCGGTAAGACAAGAGAAATTAACCACAGCTACGGCGAATGGGTTGTAACAATAGAACCCACCTGCGGTGCGCTCGGCGAAAAAGAGCATGTCTGCTCCGTCTGCGGCGCAACGGAGACGGATTATGTTGCAAAGCTTGAAGAGCATACATATACCGACTCCTGCGATGAAGGCTGTAATGTCTGCGGTGAAATCAGAAAAATCGAGCATACTTACGGCAAGTGGACCGTAACCGAAGAACCCACCTGCAGTGATTTCGGTGTAAAAGAGCGCGTATGTACAGTATGCGGTCACACAGAAACGGGCACGGTTGACAAATCCGATGAGCATGTATATACAGACACCTGCGATACAGACTGTAATGTTTGCGGTGAAATCAGAAAAATCAACCACACCTTCGGTGAGTGGACTGTAACAAAACAGCCCACCTGCGATGCGTTTGGTCTCAAAGAGCGCACCTGCTCCGTCTGCGGTCATGTCGGAACAAGCACGGTTGATAAAACCGACAAACACGTATATACCAATTCCTGCGATACAGACTGTAATATCTGCGGCGGAATAAGAGAAATCAACCACAGCTTCAGCGATTGGACATTGACAAAAGAGCCGACCTGCGACGCTTACGGCACAAAAGAGCGTATCTGCTCCGTCTGCGGTCACAAGGAACAGGGCTCTGTTGCAAAGCTTGAAGATCATACCTATACTGATTCCTGCGATACCGATTGCGATATCTGCGGCGAAATCAGAACGATAAGCCACACCTACGGCGACTGGATAGTAACCAAAAATCCGACCTGCAACTTACTCGGTGAAAAAGAGCGCACCTGTGCGGTTTGCAGTCACACGGAAAAGCTTTCTGTTCCCGTGCTTACGGAACACACATTCAGCAATTCCTGTGATACCGACTGCGACCATTGTGGTGAAACAAGATTGGTTGACCACAATTACGGCGAGTGGACAGTAATTCAGGAGCCGACCTGTATGTTACTTGGTATCAAGGTGTGCGTATGTAGCGGTTGCGGTCACACCAAAACAGGCTCAGTTCCCAAAACCGAAGAGCATACATACACCTATGATTGCGATGCTGACTGTGATTTCTGCGGTGAAATAAGAGATGTTGACCACAGCTACAGTGAGTGGACGGTAGTTCAGGAGCCTACTTGCAGCGAATTTGGCGTTAAAGAACGTGTTTGCTCGCTTTGTGGTAACACAGAAAAAGATGATGTGGATAAGGTTGAGCATACATATACCGATTCATGCGACGAAAATTGTAATGTATGCGGAGAAGAAAGAACAATAACACACACATTCGGAGAATGGGTGGTATTACAGGCTCCCGATTGTAAATTCCTCGGTATCACAGAGCGTATCTGCTCCGTTTGCGGCTACAAGCAATCTGATTATATAGCCAGAACCGAGCATATCTACACCAATGATTGCGATGCGGAATGCGATGTCTGTTATACAGTAAGAGATGCTACAAGCCACAACTTCGGTGAGTGGGTTGTAACAAAAGATGCAACCTGCTCTGAAACAGGTATCAAAGAAAGAACCTGCTCAGTCAGCGGCTGTGTTGAAACCGAAAGCATTCCGACAGTTGACCACACATTCGGCGAATGGACGTTAATTCAGGAGCCGACCTGCAAAACACTTGGTATCAAAGAGCGTATCTGTTCAGAGTGCGGTTATTCAAAGACAACTTATGTCGATATGCTCGACTATCACACATACACCAATGCTTGCGACTCGGATTGTAATTTCTGCGGTGAAACAAGAGATGTTGATCACAGCTACAGCGAATGGACGGTGATTCAGGAGCCGACTTGCAAGCTTCTTGGTGTTAAAGAGTGCATCTGTTCTGTTTGCGGTTACTCAAAAACAACTTATGTTGATCAGATTGAGCATGAATTCACCAACGATTGCGATGCAGATTGCGACCTCTGCGGCGAAGCAAGAGATGCAGGCCACAACTTCGGCGAGTGGACGGCAACAACTGAGCCTACTTGTATCAAAGCCGGTGCTAAAGAAAGAATTTGTTCCATCAGCGGCTGTGTTGAAACCGAAGTTATTGACGTCATTCCCCACACAGATGAAAACGATGACGGCATCTGCGAGGTTTGCGGAACACAGTTTGAGATAAAGTATAATATGTACGGCATCTGCGGAACGAATCTTGAATGGTCTCTTGATGATGCAGGCGTACTTACAATCAGTGGCTCGGGCAAAATGTATGATTTCGGCAACGGAGATTATGTTTCGATTGACCCTGCTTCAAAGAAACAGGTTTCAGACGACGAGGCAGGCTCAATAAAGGTTTGCCGCTGGAACGAACATTTTGATAAAATTAAAAAGGTTGTAATATCCGATACGGTTGAATCAATTTCTGCATATGCATTTGCAGATTGCCGTAATCTTGAAAACGTTTATATTTCCGATGTCGTAATCAACATTGATTCGCTTGCATTTGACGGTTGCGGAAAGGTCGCAATCGTTTGCAAGAACGGTTCATATGCTCATGTTTATGCTGTTCAGAATGGCATAAAGTATATCCTTGAAGATAACAATGGCACTGCGTTTGTAATCAGAAATGCTATGCTTGTCGGATACAATGGCGCTGCTGAAAACATTGTTTTGCCTGCTGAAATTATTTCTGTCGGCATCGATGCATTCAAGGGTAACAGCAAAGTGATGTCTGTTGAAATTCCTTACGGTGTTTCGAAAATTTATGCAAATGCTTTTGCAAACTGCCAGAACCTCGAGAGCGTTGTGATTCCCTTCACCATTACCGAAATCAGTAATTCTGCATTCGCAGGAACAAATGCAAAAATTTATTGCTACAATAATTCCTATGCACATAACTATGCTGTTGCAAACGGAATTACATATGAGATTATAACAGTTATGCTCAGCACAAACAGTGCAAACATGCCTGTTGGTGACACTATTGAAGTGTATACCGTACCTTCGGTAACTCTTGCGAGCGGTGTTCCGTATATTTGGCAATCAAGCGACACAAGTGTTGCTGATGTTGATGAAAACGGCAGGATAACCGCAAAGAGCAACGGTGAAGCGACAATATCAGTTCTTGCTCCCAACGGAACAGCTCTTGCAACTTGTTCGGTAACTGTTATACCCGATGAATATACTGTTTCATGGGTAGTTGATGGTGTAACAACTAAACAGATATACAAAGTGGGCGATTTTATTGTCGCTCCCGTAAATCCCACAAAAACAGGATATAAATTTGTTGGCTGGACACCTGCGGTTCCTTCGGGAATGCCTGCATATGACTTGACATTTACGGCGGTGTTTGAGGCATCAGGTCCTGTAGATGCTGATATTCTCAAGAAGCCTACCCAGACAACAATCAGTTATGGAGATGCGATTGTTCTTCATGTTGATGCATCAATGATTCCTGTTGGCGGCAGCGTTGAATGGAGTGCGGATAACGACAACTTCAAATACTTCGCAAACGGTGAATCTTGCAGAATTGAACCGAACAAGAGCGGTAACACAACATTCACTGCAACAATTTATGATGTAAATGGAAATGCTGTTTCAACTGACGAACAGACAATGACCTCAAAAGCAGGTTTCTTTGATAAAATAATCGCATTTTTTAAGAAACTGTTTGGCTCAACAAAAATAATACCCGAAGCATTCAAAGGCATATATTAAATTTTAACCCCGCACAGTACACCTGTGCGGGGTTTTGTCATAATCAGATTTTTCAAATCAATCAAAAATTAACATTATCAAACCCCGAATCAATTGCAACAATAATAAGGTAAACGTAAATTGAATTCAAAGGGATGTAATGAAAATGTCAAAGAATAATTCAGTAGTTCCTCAGGCAAGAGCCGCTCTTGATCAGTTCAAGCCGGAAGCTGCAAGAGAAGTTGGCGTTAACCTTAAGCAGGATTACAACGGCGACCTCACTTCCAAGGAAGCAGGTTCAGTCGGCTGCCAGATGGTCGAGAATAATTGTTCCGTGTGAGCTGTGAAATTCACTCATAATTACCGTTGGCTTGACGGTCACAGCAAAGAGATTACATGCGAAGTAGCTCTTGCGATTTAAGCCTTTTGATATAGGATAGAATTAAAAATACAGAACACATCATCACACAGAGCCTTGTTAGAAATAGCAAGGCTTTATTTTTTAAAAAATATTTTCTTCCGACATATTTCTCATTTGTCTATGTTATTACGCTTCACATAGGGGTAGGTTCAGATACAAAAACACTCCCCGAACAAGCGAATGTCCGAGGAGTATTTTTTTACTTATTATAATTGTTTTTGGAACCAATCAAAAGTCAGGTCTTTTTTACAGTTAGAATTGAGATACCGTAAAAATTAATAAATCGGTTTATCCGAGGGCAACCATGCTGAAAACGAGTGCGAAAAGAGGAACTGTTTCACAAAGACCGACAACGGTGATGTACTGCGAGAATCCCTTGCCTGTTTCGGCAAGAGCGTCTGCACCTGCGGCGCCTGCTTTACCTTGAACAACAGCCGAAACCGCCATTGCAACGCCCGATGCGATACCGAGTCCGAAAAGGAATGCGGGGTCTGCATCTGATGAACTCATCTGCTGCATAAGAAGGAAGCCGTAGATGGTCTGTGTGAGAGGTGCACCTGCAAAAACGGTAAGAATGAACGGTGCTGCCTTATTGCTCATATAGCACTTTTTCCATGCGCCGATTGATGCCTGGCCTGCAATGCCGATACCGATTGCGGAGCCTGTTGCGGCAATACCCATTGCCAGAGCTGTTGCTAATAATCCAAAATTCATAATGATTCTCCTTAATTTTCAATTTGTTCTTCAAAGGGTTTAAACTTATGTCCGCTCCAGGACATATCAAGATGCGATGAGAACTCAAGAGTGTTAAGTCTGATTCCATGAACAATAACAGACAGAACATTCAGAATCATGTTTAGTCCGTGACCGAACACAAGAAGCACAATCGCAATTATCATAAATAGGAAATTGCCGAGCAAGGGACTTGCAAGTTCATTGACGGTTGCGGAGATTGCCGCACCTGCAAGACCGACAGCCCAAAGACGGATATATGAAACTATATCCGAGAAAACATTGACAACGCCGAGCAGAACGGAAACGATGTTCTTGAGGCTTTCAAGGATTGATTTTACAATGCTTCCTTCATAGTTTGAGAAGACGAAGCTCATAACAAAGCCTGCTATGACCATAACAAGGGCAACCGTGCCGACGGGAATACCGCCTATCACAAGCCCGAAACTGAACACCTGAGCATTGACAACAAAGCTGAGCACCACATAAAAGATGCCGACAAGCTGCATAATTGAGCCGATGTCACCGAGAATCTTGATTGACTTTCTGTTCCGTGCGGCAACCTTGATATGTGCCACAGTCAGCTGAACAAGAGCCAGCGAGAAGCAGAATATCTGCAGATTCTGTGCGGTTGTGAGTCCGTATTCACCGTTTGTCCACGGCGGATACCAGATTCTGTCGGCGTAAACATTCGAAATAACGGGTATCGACAGTTTCTGAAGCCACTCGGGCAGCTGCTCGGGCGAAAGACCGAACCATGTACAAGTGAGTGTTCCCCAGAGAATAGTTGACAGACCGAAAAGTCCGATAAGCAGAAATGCGGGCGGAACTTTTTTCTTTGATGCAACAGATTTTGCAATCAAAATTCCCGTTACCGCAGAGATGAGAAGACCGTAGCCACCATCGCCGAAAATAATTCCGAAGAAAATGAGGATAAATCCAAGGAACCATCCCGAAATATCATATTCGAAATATCCGGGCACCGTGCCAAGAAAGTCGGTCAGCGGATAAATAAGGCTGACGAACTTGTTGTTTTTCAGCTTGGTGGGAACATTATCTTCTTCGGTGGGTTCTTCAACAAGCAGACCCCACGAATTCTCCTTTGCAGTCTGTTTCAGGCGGTCGAGATTTTCTTCTTCAACATATCCCGTGAAGTATGCAACGGATTTTCCGTCAGCAGACAGACTTTCGTTTGCCATACCCGTTACATAAACCTCGAATTCAATCTTTTTTTCGCAGGCTTTGATTGCCTTCTTTATGCCATCGGCACAGCCTGCAAATGATGAGATTTTTTCATCAATTTCTTTGATGCGATTATTTAAATCTTCGGTTTTTTGCCTTAATTCAGCTGTTGAGGCTGCGGGCATTTCAAGACGGTATGCCTTTAACAAATCAACAATCTCCGCTTCACCTTCAAGACCCGATTTGATCAGAAGGAATTTTACGGATGATTTTGTTTTCTCAAGTGCCAGAGTTTTTACGCTTTCGCCAAGATTTTCATATTCTGATTCCGGCATTTCATAAAACGAAATATCAACGCCCTTTCCGGAGAGAACATTGAGTTCTTCGGGGTTAATATCCCCCCAGTCCGAAAGTCGGTCAAGCTCTGAGACAAGAGTGATTTTTTCAGCTGAGCTGAGCTTTTTTTCCTCCTCAAGAGCAACTATTTCTTCCGATGCGGAAATTGCCTTTGCGACATCGATATTTTCCTGCTTTATCTTTTTGCTTTTCTTCTCCGAAATGCTGAAAAGCGCACTTTCAAGCAAAGCTGTTCTTTCTTTGAGTTCTTCGAGTTTTTTGCCCGAACCTTCAACAGATTCGATGTGAAGAATACCGAGCTTGCGAAGCTTTTTGAGCGTTTCGGTTTTTTTATCTCCCATAATTATGAGAGAAACCTTTTTCATAGGCACTATCATAATGAGTACACCTCCGTTTCTGAAGATGTTTCATTTCGTGCCGCAATTTTGCGCTTTGAAATTTTCGAACGGACAACGGCGCTTACCTGCTGGTCCGCCATATAAATTGAGATTTTTTTGATATTTTCCTCTGTTTCGGGGATTTTGACCTTTTCAAACAGATTGACTCTCTGCGAAGTTGCGCGAAGCTCCTGCTCAAGAAGTCTGACCTGCTCATCCAACACTTCCGCCTCAAGGTCGAGCGACATAGCCTTTTCCATATGGTTTGCGGCTATATCAACCCACAGCGGAGTTTCATATAAATCATAGTCTGCTCTGGAGAAATCCGCACCCTCATAGACGGGGATTGTAACGCCCGCAATGTTGCCGTAACCCTTACGGATATTTCTTACGGTGATTATTCCGTCGGGGAAGGCATCTGTTTCGCTGAAAACGGCAATCCACGAGCCGAAGCCTTTTTCAAGGTCTTTTCTCGCCTTTCTTACCGCTTCCGCTTTTGATTCAATAGTGCGGATTTCAGCCTGAAGCTGCTGCTTTTTGAGTGTCAGAGTAGGCAAATATCTCCGATACATTTTGAGGGCATCCTTCTGTATCTTTAACTCATTTTTAGTCAGTTTGATTTTTGCCACTTCAATCCTCCTTATCTGACGGGCCAGAACTCGTCTGCAAGGTCGGATTTGATTCCGGTTTCATCCTTTTCAAAACATTCAGCAAGAATTTCCCATCCGAGGTCAAGAGCTTCTTCAAGAGAAAGATTGACCGACAAATCCATAAGCTTGTTTTCGAAAAGCTGACCGTATTTAAGAAGTTTATCGTCCCAGCGTGTCATTGCAAAGCCCATATTCTTCTTTTCGAGAGTTTCCTTATATGAAGAGTACATACGGATCATTGCATCCATAAGCGCACGGTGGTCTTTACGGGTTTTGCCGTTGACGTTCTGCTTGAGTCGTGAAAGAGAACCGAAAGGCTCAATACGTCCGCCTTTGAGGTAATACTGGCCTTCGGTGATATAACCCGTGTTATCGGGAACGGGATGAGTTACGTCATCGCCGGGCATTGTTGTAACCGCAAGAACGGTAACAGAACCCGAATCGTCAAAGTCAACAGCTTTTTCATAGCGTGATGCGAGCTGTGAATAGAGGTCGCCGGGATATCCTCGGTTTGAGGGAACCTGTTCCTGAGTGATGGCGATTTCTTTCATTGCGTCGGCAAAGTTTGTCATATCTGTAAGCAGAACAAGTACGTCTTTATTCTGCAATGCAAATTGCTCTGCAACCGCAAGTGCCATATCGGGAATCATCATACATTCAACCGTGGGGTCGGATGCGGTGTGAATGAACATAACGGTTTTACTTAAAGCACCGCCGTTTGAAAGTTCTTCTTTGAAATAAAGGAAGTCATCGTATTTAAGACCCATACCGCCGAGCACGATAACATCTGCTTCAGCCTGAAGAGCAATTCGAGCAAGGAGCTGATTATACGGTTCGCCCGAGATTGAGAATATGGGGAGCTTCTGCGAAACAACGAGAGTGTTAAACATATCAATCATCGGGATGTTTGTTCTCATCATACGGTTTGCGAGAATACGCTTTGTGGGATTGACGGAAGGACCGCCGATGGATTTCATATTATCGGTGAGTGCGGGACCTTTATCTCTCGGCTCGCCCGAACCGTTGAAGATTCTGCCGAGAAGGTCTTCGCTGAATGATACTCTCATTTCGTGGCCGAGGAAACGCACTTCATCACCCGTTGAAACACCCTGACCGCCTGCAAAAACCTGAAGTGAAACAACATCTCCGTCAATTTTGTTGACCTGTGCAAGCGATTTGCCAAAACGGGTATTTATCTGTGCAAGCTCATTATATCTTACACCCTCGGCTCTGACGGTGATAACGTTGCCCGTGATGGATTCGATTCTGTTAAAAACTTTGTTCATTTTCACTCACCATCCTTTAACAAAAGCTCTGCCTCACGGCTTGTTTTGCCCTGACCGTCGGCATACATTGCATCAATTTCAGCCTCTGCCTTTGCAAATGATTCGCTTTTAAATTCCGTATAATTCCAGTTGATGAATTTCTGACGCATACGGTTGAAAAAGCTTCTTGCATCATCTTTATTATCAAGCGCATATTCACTGCCGAGAACATTTATCAGCTTATCGGTAACATAACGCTGACGTACAGTACCGCAGTTTGCCTCAATCGGATCGAAGGAATTCTGCTGAAGATAAACCGCGTCAAGCATTTCAGCTTTAAGATAGATTATATAATCCGAAAGAGTTGTGCCTTCTTCACCGACAACTTTCATCATTGAGCCGATTTCGTCGCCGTGGAGAAGAATATTTTTGCAGAAAGCCGATTTTGCGGAATCTGTAACGGTCTTATATTTTGACCACGAAATA
>JAZNHM010000057.1:0-7988 GCA_045576955.1 Acutalibacteraceae bacterium
GGAAGATGTACTCATTGGTGTGGCCATCGTGACGCACCGCCTGGTCGTACTGCCATGGGCGTCCCAAAAGGAGGTGACACACCGTCAGGGGTACCACATCACACTCCACCGTGTCTTGGTAAGCTCCAATAAATATCGTAATCGATAATCGTGTCGTTCTTCTGAACAACAACTCTGTTGCCGATGCCTTCCATAAGAAGCTGAACAGCCTTGTAACCCATCTGGCTTGCTGCGACTCTGTCGCGTACGGTGGGTGAGCCGCCTCTCTGGACGTGGCCGAGAATCATTGAACGCGATTCAACACCGCATTCTTTCTCGATTTTTCTTGCAAGCTCTTCTACGCCGCCGATACCCTCGGCAACCATAACGATGAAGTGCTTCTTATCAGTCTTCTGTGTTCTTTTGATTCTTTCGATAACGTGCTTTTCGATATCAGCCTTGATTTCAGGGATAACGATAGCTGTTGCGCCGACTGCGATGCCTGCGTTAAGAGTAAGGTCGCCGCATCTGTTACCCATAACTTCGACAACTATGCATCTGCTGTGGGATTCAACGGTATCTCTGACTCTGTCGACCATCTGCATAATGGTGTTAAGACAGGTATCATAACCAATTGTGTAGTCTGAGCTTACGATATCGTTATCGATTGTGCCGGGAATACCGATGCAGGGAATGCCTCTGAGAGAAAGGTCGCGTGCTCCTCTGAATGAGCCGTCGCCGCCGATAACAACAATGCCTTCGATGCCTTTGTCACGGCAAACCTCAATGGCTTTTTTCATAGCATATTCTTCTTTGAATTCCTTGCATCTTGCGGAATAAAGCATAGTTCCGCCTCTGTGAATGATGTCGGATACGCTTCTGATATTGAGCTCACGAATATCGCCTTCCATAAGACCTTTGTAGCCTCTGTTGATACCGTATACTTTTATTCCGTTTTCACACGCGGTTCTTACTACTGCGCGGACTGCAGCATTCATACCGGGGGCGTCGCCACCGCTTGTTAAAACGCCAATTGTTTTTATCATAATTAATTAACTCTCCTTAAAAAAGTGTTCATCCTATATTTTACACTTTTTATTACAATATGTCAATGAAATAAACATTTTTTGCTAAAAAATTCATTCGTTTTATTGGTTATAGATTACATTGCTTTCGCCGAGGATTTTTCGAAGCTCCCTGAGCAGGACGGGATTGACATCGATTGCCTGACCTATGGGGTTGCGTTTGTATTCTTTTTTATCGTTGAAATAATAGTATAACGGGGTTGTGCCGTCGAAAATTGCAAGAAGCTTTGTGCAGATTTGAATCTGCGGTGATGAAGAATTATCAAATCTTAAAAACAAACCTTTTGCTTTTTTCTTCTCTTTTTCATTTTTCTGCGTTTCTGCAGGTTTTGGAATAGAATTTTCTGACGGACAAGGTTCAACAACTTCGCATACTATTTTAGTATCTTCATCCTCACGCATGCTTACTCTTCCGTGAAGAAGAATAACGTTTCCTTCAAAGAACATCGAAGGATGAGCGAGAAGCGTTTTCGGGAATACGATGACTTCGATGCTTCCTGAGGTATCCTCAAGGGAAACGAATGCCATTATTGAATCGTTTTTTGTGATTTTTTTCTTGACCGATGCGATTAATCCGAGAATAACAACACGGTCATTATCCTTATATTTTGCAGTGTCTTCGTTGATAATATCCGAAATTTTTGCACATTTAAGCTTTTCGGATAATGAATTGTATTTTTTCATCGGATGACCCGAAAGATACATTCCTGAAACCTCTTTTTCATATTTGAGAAGAAGCTCCTGAGAATATTCGTCGACATCGGGATAAGTGAATGAAGCGCTTGCGAAATCCGATGAATTGTCAAATGAAGATGTAAGGTCTCCGAATCCGATCTGACCGTCAACATTTCTGCGTTTTGAATTTTCAAGGTCTTCAAGAATAACGTCGATAACCTCAAACATCTGACGTCTGTTGGCTCCGAGGCCGTCAAATGCACCGCATTTGATAAGGCTTTCGATTGCTCTGCGGTTGAAATCCTTGCCATGCATTCTGCGACAGAAATCATAGAAATCAGTGAATTTACCGTTAAGATTTCTTTCATCAATAATTCGTTTGATGAAGTTTCTGCCCAGATTCTTTACGGCGAGAAGGCTGAAGTGAATGTTGCCGTTTGATACCGCAAAATCCTCCGAGCATTCGTTGATATGAGGCGGAAGGATTCTGATGCCGAGCCTTGAACATTCATTTATATATTGAACTATTTTACCGCTGTTATCAAGAAAACTTGTTAAAAGGGCGGAAAGAAATTCGCACGGATAATGGCATTTGAGCCATGCGGTCTGATAAGAAACATACGCATATGCTGCGGCGTGAGCTTTGTTGAATGCATATGACGCAAATGACATCATTTCATCGAAAATCTCATTTGCGGTTTTTTCGTCAACTCCCCTTCTGACCGCGCCCTCGCATATTACGTTGCCGTTTTCATCGAGCATTCCGTTAACAAAATGTTCGCGTTCCTTGAGCATAACATCGTGCTTTTTTTTGCTCATTGCACGGCGAACGATATCTGCTCTGCCGTAAGAATATCCTGCAAGCTCTCTGCAAATCTGCATAACCTGCTCCTGATAGACCATACAGCCGTAAGTGACATCAAGGATGTTTTTCAGCAGGGGCACTTTGTATTTGATTTTATCGGGGTGATGACGGTTTTCAATATAAGTCGGGATAGAATCCATAGGACCAGGTCTGTAAAGCGAAATGACCGCAATCAGATCTTCAAGACTTTCAGGCTTCAGCTGAGAAAGAACGCTTCTCATTCCTGCAGATTCAAACTGGAAAACACCTTCTGTCTGTGCACTGCACATCATATCAAAAACAGCTCTGTCGTCAATATCAATATTGCTGATTGAGAATGACGGGTCTTTTTGCTTTATCATTTTCTCAGCGGAGCTGATGACTGTTAGGGTGCGAAGTCCGAGAAAGTCCATTTTGAGCAATCCGAGCTCTTCAAGAGTTGTCATCGGGAACTGAGTGACAATTGATTCATCGTTCCTTGCGAGCGGAACATAAGAAACAACGGGGTCGTGAGTGATAACAACACCTGCTGCATGAGTTGAAGCGTGGCGCGGCATACCTTCGACCTTTTTAGCCATGTCAATAAGTTCGCGTGCTTCGTCACTGCTTTCGTAAAGCTCTCTGAACTCTGCTGAACGTTTCAGCGCCTTTTCAATTGTTATATTAAGCTCGTTCGGTACCTGTTTTGCAATGTTATCAACCGTTGAATAAGGAATTCCGAGCGCTCTGCCGACGTCTCTTATGGCGGCTTTTGCGGCAAGAGTTCCGAACGTAACGATTTGAGCAACGTGGTCCGAACCGTATTTTTCGATTACGTAGTCGATGACTTCTCCGCGTCTTTCAAAACAGAAGTCAACGTCGAAGTCAGGCATACTGACTCTTTCGGGATTGAGAAATCTTTCGAAAAGAAGATTATATTTCATAGGGTCAATGCCCGTGATGCCGATACAGTATGCGCATATACTTGCGGCGCCCGAGCCTCTGCCGGGGCCGACGGGAATACCCGCTTCTTTTGCGTGTCTGATAAAGTCGTGAACAATGAGATAATAGTCAACATAACCCATTTTGTTAATGACTTCAAGTTCGTAATTAAGTCTTTCGATATATTCTTTCGGCGGATTGTCGCCGTATCTTTCTTTTAATCCTTTATTGCAAAGATATGAAAACCATTCAAAATGGCCGTATCCCTCGGGCACATCAAAGTGAGGAAGCTTTGTTTTGCCGAATTCAAATTCAACATTGCATCTTTCGGCGATAAGCGAAGTGTTTTCAACTGCTTCGGGGCATTGCGGAAATGCTTCGAGCATTTCTTCCTCGCTTTTGAGGTAGAATTCGTTTGTACCGAATTCAAGACCCGTGTCCTCCCCTACGGTATGGTTTGTCTGAATGCAGATTAAAACCTGCTGCATTTTTGCATCCTGCTTGTCCACGTAATGAGCATCGTTTGTTGCAGCAAGAGGAATGCCGAGTTCTTTTGAAAGTCTTATTAAATCGGGATTAATGCGAAGCTGTTCATCAAGGTTGTGATTCTGAATTTCAAGATAATAATTATCTTCGCCGAATGTGTTTTTATACCATAATGCAACACGCTTTGCTTCCTCATAATCACCATTCTGCAATGCTCTTGCAACTTCGCCTGCAAGGCAACCCGAAAGTGCTATCAGCCCTTCGTGATGCTGTTCAAGCAAATCTTTGTCAATTCTCGGTTTTGTATAAAATCCGTTTACCCATCCTTCTGAAACGAGCTTGATAAGATTTTTATATCCTTCATTGTTTTTGCAAAGGAGAACGAGATGGAATCTTTCGCTGTCGATACCGTGGACTTTGTCGAACCTCGACCTCGGTGCAACGTACACCTCGCAGCCGATAACCGGCTTTATTCCCCTCTTTTTTGCAGCTCTGTAAAAATCAATTACACCGTACATAACACCGTGGTCTGTTATGGCAACAGAAGTCTGTCCCATGCTCTGAATTTTATCGAGCATAGGTTCGATTCTGCACGCGCCGTCAAGCAGACTGTATTCACTGTGAACGTGTAAATGAGTAAATGGCATTAATTATCACCGTTTTTTAAACTTTCAGCAATTTTGACAATTCTGTTGAGTCTGTGGTTAATTCCTGAACGGGAAATAGGCTCGTCCAGAAGCTTCCCGAGTTCGCTGAGGCTTGCCTCGGGATTTTCTATTCTGAGATATGCAAGTTTTTGAAGATTATCGGGGAGAGATGATATTCCCGATTTGCTTTCAATATATTCAATGGCTTCAACCTGCTGATTTGCCGCATCAACTGTTTTGCTGATGTTGGACATTTCAAAGTTGAGCTTTCGGTTTACTTTGTTTTTCATATCCTTCTCGATTTTTATGCCCATAACATATAATGATGCATCCTGAGCGCCGATAATCGCAAGAATATCTTCAATACTTTCACTGTCTTTAAAATAAATGATGTGATTGCCTTTTCTGACTATGTATTTTGGGTTAAGTTCAAGCTCGTCAAGGAATTTCATCAGGTCGGTGCAGAGCTTTTTATAAGGAACAACAAACTCAAGGTGATAGCCTCTTTCGGGTGCAGTAACCGTTCCGCAAGCGAGAAAAACACCCCGAAGAAATGCACCGGCACAGCATTCCTCGCCGATGTTGGCGCGGTTGATTCTGAGCGTTGCTTCCTTGAGCGAATGACCAAATTTTTCAAAAGCCTTTTCTTTATCGGAGTCATTTCTGAGATATGCCGTCATCTTTTTTGTACCGCTGTTGCTTACAGTAGGCTCAACGCCGCAGTAATCACGAAGATAAAAGAGATACAGCTCAAAAACATCCGTGTTTTCGGTTGTGATTGAAAAATTATATCTTGAAAAATGAGCAAAAAGCACAAGCCCGTAGACTTGTGCATGAAGACAACAGGAAGAAAGATTTTCGGTTTTTGAAATTTCACTTTTTACGTCAGAAGAAAACGACAAAATAATTCCTCCCGTCAGATTATTTTTACTTCGGGTTCAAGAGTTACACCTGTTTCGGCAAGGACGGTCTTTTTACAATGCTCAATAACACCAAGAACGTCTTTGGCGGTTGCAGAGCCGATGTTGATGACAAAGCCTGCATGTTTCTCACTGACCTGTGCTCCGCCGACGGTAAAGCCTTTAAGTCCGCATTGTTCGATAAGTGCACCTGCAAAATAACCCTCAGGGCGTTTGAATGTGCTTCCCGCGCTCGGATATTCAAGCGGTTGTTTATCCTTGCGCTTACCGATTAATTCATCCATTTTTGCTTTGATTTCTTCCTTGTTTCCTTTGCAAAGCTTAAGAGTCAAAGCTGTGATGATATAATCGCTGTCAGAGTAAACGCTGTGTCTGTATCCGAGAGAAAGTTCATCACCCGAGAAAGATGATAATGAGCCGTCAGAATTAAGATGTTCGCAGGAAATAAGAACATCTTTCATTTCACCGCCGTATGCACCTGCGTTCATATATGCAGCACCGCCTGCTGTGCCCGGAATGCCGAATGCGAATTCAAGGCCGCTTAATGAATTATCAAGCGCGAAGCGGCAAAGCCTCGAAAGAGAAATGCCGCATTCACATCTGATTGTTGTTTCGTTTATAAGTTCAATTCCATCGAGCTTATTGGTGTTAATAACAACACCTTTAATTCCTTCATCATTGACAAGCAGATTGCTTCCTTTGCCAAGAATAAATACGGGGATTTCATTTTTATGAGAAAATGAAATAATTTCCGAAAGCTTTTTGACAGAATCGGGAAAAATCATAACATCTGCCTTTCCGCCAATTCTGAAGCTCGTATAGTCCCTGAGCAATGCTTCGGTTGAATATTCACATTTCAATTCATCGCATAATGCAAAAAGATTACCGTAGATGCTCATTGTGTCCTCCAAGTATATTATTCGTCAAGAAGAGCTGCGCCGAAGATACCTGCGTCGTTGCCGAGTTCCGCAGCAACAACCTTGGTCTGCTTTGATGCATAGATGCTGTATCTTTCGTTTTCGATATGTTTTCTGAGGGGTGCAAGAAGTGTTTCGCCTTCGTGGCTTACACCGCCGCCGACGCAAACAAATTCGGGCTGGAACGTATTGATGATGTTTGAAATGCCGACTGAAACATAATAAATGTAATTATCAACAACCTTCTGTGCAACTTCGTCGCCGAGACGCATTGCATCGAAAGCTGTTCTGCCGCTTGCGTTGTCAACGCTGCCGTTGCAAAGCTGCCACATTTTGCTGTCTTTATTTTCAAGCATAGCTTCTTTTGTTTGTGCAATAAGAGCTGTTGCGGATGCATACTGTTCCCAGCAGCCTTTTCTGCCGCAGTTACACTGCTTGCCGTTTACCATAATAACGGTGTGACCCATTTCGCCGCCTGTGTAGTTAACGCCGCTTACAATCTTGCCGTTAACGATGATGCCGCTGCCTACACCTGTGCCGAGAGTTACTGCAACGAAATTTCCGACCCCCTTGCCGACACCTGCGATTGCTTCGCCGAGTGCTGCACAGTTAGCATCGTTTTCAAGATAGATGGGTTTGCCGATTCTTTCTTCAAGCATTTCCTTTGCGGGAACCTGATTGAATTCGAGGTTGTTTGAGAATTCGATATATCCGTTGTCTTTGTTAACCGAACCGGGTGTACCTACGCCTACGGATTTAACGTCATCCATTGAGATACCTGCATCTTTGACTGCAAGCTGAACCGCAAGTGCGATATCGTCAAAAATTTCAGCTGCGGGTCTGGGTGCTTTGGTTTTTACCTTTCCCCTGCCGATAATCTTGAGTTCTTCATTAACAACACCTACTGCGATGTTTGTTCCTCCGAGATCTACGCCTATTCTGTACATATTTTATTACCTCCAAAGTAAATTTATCCTATATTAATTAAAAATGGTGCCAGAATTCAAGTTCTTTCTTTTCGGGGACGATGTCGTCCGTCATTCCAAGACCGTGGAGAAGCTCTCTTGCCGCATTATAACCCATCTTTTTCTGTCTGTTATTCATTGCGGCAGCTTCGATGATAATTGAAAGGTTACGTCCGGGTCTTACGGGAACAGTAGTTATCGGAACATTGATTCCGAGAATTTCTGTATATTCGTTTTCAAGGCCGAGGCGGTCATAAACCTTTTCACTGTCCCACGGTTCAAGCTGAACAACCATATCAACTTTTTCGGTCAGCTTAACAGCACCCATACCAAAAAGTCTTCTTGCATTAAGAACACCGACACCGCGAAGTTCGATAAAATGGCGTATGTTATCAGGTGCAGAACCAACAAGAGTTTTATTGGATACTCTGCGAATTTCAACAGCATCATCGGCGATAAGTGTGTGACCTCTTTTGATGAGCTCAAGCGCAGTTTCGCTTTTACCGACACCGCTGTCGCCGAGTATAAGTACACCCTCACCATAAACCT